>NZ_JBQRKO010000034.1:0-27929 GCF_052318935.1 Niallia sp. 01092
GCTTCTCAGCGCCGATGGTAGTTGGGGGCTCTCCCCCTGTGAGAGTAGGACGTCGCCAGGCAATTATAATATCGTCGTGGGCTAGAGCAACGAGCTTTACTTCAGTGAATATACGTCGAGTTGTACCGATTGAACTGCATCTTGAATAGGCATTCCGAAATCGGGACATTATAAAAGGGCAGGAACAAAATTATTTAACTATTATCGTCGCGGGGTGGAGCAGTCTGGTAGCTCGTCGGGCTCATAACCCGAAGGTCGTAGGTTCAAATCCTGCCTCCGCAATAAACAACCATACAATAAAAAATCCTTAGGGTAATACCTAAGGATTTTTTATTGTACTTAGGCAAGAAGACTTCTTTCTAAAATTGTGCGATTAAAAAGTTAAAGGGAATGAAGCTTAGAGCACCGGACTTCCACAGGGTGTGAGTATTTTCAGTTGAAGATTCTCTATATTAAAATGTGAGGAGCGGAAAAGTAGAAGTTCGACGACATCTGATCTTGTTGAACATCCTCTAAAAGAATAATTACTACAACTGGATGAATAAAAAACTATTCATGCTTTAGACTGATAGATGAATTGAGTATAATAAAGGATATGACTAAATATCGAATAACTAGGTGATGGTACATGGATAAATTTGAATGGATTACACAAAACCATGAAGATACAATGAAAATAGCAGAACAATTAGCTGCATTGTTGCAAAAAGGTGATGTAATAACCTTGGAAGGCGATTTAGGAGCTGGAAAAACAACCTTTACAAAAGGGGTGGCCAAAGGTCTAAATATAAACAAAACAGTAAACAGTCCTACTTTTACGATCATAAAAGAATATAAAGGCAGACTTCCCCTTTATCATATGGATGTATATCGGGTCAAAGATTCATTTGAAGATTTGGGATTTGATGAGTATTTTGAAGGTGATGGTGTTTGTGTCGTAGAGTGGGCCCATTTAATTCAAGATCAGCTGCCAGAAGAATATTTAAAAATTTGTTTATACTATGAAAACGAGTCTGGAAGAAAAATTGTTTTTTCTCCATATGGTACAAGGTATATGCAATTATGTAAGGAGTTATTTTAATGAAAGTACTTGCAATTGATACTTCTAATTTTGTATTGGGGATTTCGTTATTAGATAATGAAAAAGTAGTCGGTGAATATATAACCAATTTAAAGAAAAATCATTCTGTTCGAGCAATGCCTGCGATTGAACAGCTAATGAAAGAATGTGATATAAAACCGAAAGAACTGACGAAAATTGTAGTTGCCAAAGGGCCAGGCTCTTATACTGGTGTTAGAATTGGTGTTACTATTGCTAAAACATTGGCTTGGACTTTAAATATTCCTTTAGTAGGGGTATCGAGTTTAGAAGTATTAGCCGTATCTGTCGGCAAGTATTTTGAAGGAAATGTAGTGCCGTTATTTGATGCAAGAAGAGGTCAAATATATACTGGTTTATATCAATTTTCGGAAAAAAAATGTATACAAAAAAAAGAAGATCAATTAATTTTAACAACAGACTGGGTTGAACAGTTAAAAAAAGAACAAAAGAAAATATTATTTGTTGGAAATGATCTACCTTTACATCAAGAGGTTATTTTATCAGGATTAGGAGAGCAAGCTATATTAGCTGATCCTGCAGATTATAATCCTAGACCATCGGTTTTAGCCATGTTGGGAAATGAAAAAGAGAATGAAGAAATACATACTTTTATTCCGGAATATATTCGGTTGGCAGAGGCAGAAGCAAATTGGTTAGAAGCAAATAAAAAAGGTAAAAAGGAAGACATGGGGTAATGGAAAATGTTAATTTTCGTTATATGACAGTTGAAGATATTGAAGAAATATATACGATTGAAACAATGTCTTTTACTACTCCATGGAGCAAAGAAGCTTTTTACAATGAACTAACACAAAATCGTTTTGCTGCATATGTGGTAATAGAGCATAACAAGCATTTAGTAGGTTATTGTGGAGTATGGATTGTAGTGGATGAAGCGCATATTACAAACATTGCAATTTTGCCTGAGTATAGAGGAATTAAGTTAGGAGAAAAACTGTTAAAAAAAATAATGCAGGAAGCGAAAAATAAAGGGGCTGTTACGATGACATTAGAAGTAAGAGTATCCAATAAAATCGCACAGAATTTGTATAGAAAATTGGGCTTTCAAGATGGAGCCATCAGGAAGAATTATTATACAGATAATCAAGAAGATGCATTAGTAATGTGGGTGAAAATATAATGACAAATGATTTGCTTGTATTAGGAATTGAAACTAGTTGTGATGAAACGGCTGTTTCAGTAATAAAAAACGGAACAGAAATACTTTCAAATGTTGTTGCTTCTCAAATCGAAAGTCATAAAAGATTTGGAGGTGTGGTTCCTGAAATTGCTTCGAGACATCATGTAGAACAAATAACTTTAGTAATAGAAGAAGCAATGAACTGTGCAAATGTAACCTATCAAGATTTGCAGGCAATAGCCGTAACGGAAGGACCAGGACTTGTTGGAGCATTATTAATAGGTGTTAATGCAGCAAAGGCGATAAGTTTTGCACATGATATCCCCATTGTGGGAGTTCACCATATTGCAGGACATATTTATGCAAATCAGCTTGTGGATAACTTAGAATTTCCTTTACTAGCATTAGTCGTTTCTGGTGGCCATACTGAGCTGGTTTATATGAAAGAACACGGTCATTTTGAAGTGATAGGGGAAACAAGAGATGATGCGGCAGGAGAAGCGTATGATAAAGTGGCGAGAACGTTAAATTTACCGTATCCAGGGGGTCCACATATTGATAAGTTAGCCCAAAATGGCAATACAATTATAAAACTGCCGCGTGCTTGGATTGACGGAACGTATGATTTTAGCTTTAGTGGACTTAAATCCGCAGTTATCAACACTGTGCATAACGCAGAACAGCGAGGAGAAACAATCAAGCCGGAGGACCTTGCAGCCAGTTTTCAAGCAAGTGTTGTGGACGTGCTTGTTTCGAAAACGGTGCAGGCAGCAAAAGAGTTTGCTGTTAAGCAAGTACTTTTAGCTGGGGGAGTTGCAGCAAATAAAGGACTAAGAACAGCGTTAGATCAAGCTTTTCAAGCATCTCCTGGGATTAAACTAACGATTCCACCATTATCTTTATGCACAGATAATGCTGCAATGATTGCAGCGGCAGGAACTGTTTTTTATCAAAAAGGGCAAAGAGCAGCATTAAATTTAAATGGAAATCCAGGTTTAGACATAACTATCCACAATCAATGATGTATAGGATTAAATCCCTGTAAAAGTACGGGGATTTTTTATGTGGATAATTGTGAAAAAATTTAGAAAACTGTGGATAATGTGAATATTTTTTGTTGGAACTGTGGATAATGTGAATAAATATGTGGAAAGCTAATATAATAACTATTAGTCTGTGGGTAAAAATGTGGAAAAAAAGTACTGGATAGATTCTATCCAGTACTTTTTACTTATCTGATAATTCTGTCCATTCATCCATAAGATTATCAATCTGATTTTTAAAGGTTTCAGTTTCCTTATTAAGTTCATACACCTTTTCATGATCTTGAAAGATATCTGGTTCACAAAGTAATTGCTCGTTGGTAGAGACTTTTTGTTCTAATTCTTCAATCTGCTTTTCTATTTCTTCAATTCTTCTTACACGCTGGCGTTCTAGTTTTTTGGCTTCTTTATCTAATTGATAGGAGTTTTTATCATTTTCTGTACTAGATTCCTTCGCAACCGCTGTAGCAGCAGCAAGTTCTAATAGTTCCTCTTGCTCTAGTTTTTTTTCTACATAATAATCGTAGTCGCCTAAAAATTCTGTAGATCCTTCACGCTGCAATTCGATTACCTTTGTCGCAATCCGGTTAATAAAATATCTATCATGTGATACAAATAGGATCGTGCCAGGAAAATCAATTAATGCATTCTCCAACACTTCTTTGCTGTCTAAATCAAGATGGTTGGTTGGTTCATCTAATATTAAAAAGTTTGGGCGCTCCATCATTAACTTTGCTAGAGCTAATCGTGCTTTTTCTCCCCCGCTTAAGGAACTTACGATTTTAAGAACATCATCGCCTGAAAATAAAAAATTACCAAGTACTGTTCTTATATCCTTCTCTGGTTTAAGGGGAAATTCATCCCAAAGCTCATTTAACACTTTTTTATTAGAAGAAAGTTCTGCTTGTTCTTGATCATAATAACCGATCATAACATTGGTGCCAAAGGACATCTCCCCTGAATATTGTGGGAGCTTAGCAATAATCGTTTTTAACAAGGTCGATTTACCAACCCCATTTGGTCCTACTAATGCAATACTATCTCCACGATTGATGTGAAATTGAACATTTCTTGCTACGATATTGTTTTCATATCCAATGGATAATTCATTAATTTTTAAAACGTCATTGCCACTTTGTTTTTCGATGCCAAACCCAAATGTAGCTGACTTCTCTGCTCCATCTGGACGATCCATTCGGTCCATCCGATCTAATTTTTTTCGTCTGCTTTGTGCGCGTTTCGTAGTTGAGGCGCGGGCTAAGTTTTTTTGGATAAAGGATTCTAACTTGGCAATCTCATCTTGCTGCTTTTCATATAATTTTATTTCACGTTCGTAATTTTCAGCCTTTTGTTCTAGATAAGCACTGTAATTGCCAATAAACTTCTGAATATGATTCCTTGATAATTCATATACTTGAGTTACTACTTTATCTAGGAAGTAGCGATCATGAGATACAATAAGAACAGCTCCTTTATAACCTTGTAAATACTGTTCCAGCCATGATAATGTTTCAATATCTAAATGGTTTGTTGGCTCGTCCAATATTAATATATCTGGAGTTATTAATAATAATTTTGCAAGTGCAAGTCTTGTTTTTTGTCCCCCACTTAAACTAGAGATCTTCGTATTATAATCAAAAGAGCTGAAATTTAAGCCATGAAGAACAGAGCGAATATCTGCTTCATATTGATATCCCCCACTTTCTTTAAAATCAAACTGTAATTTATCATACTCTATTAGTATTTTTTCGAAGCTATTTGTATTAGGGTCTGACATCTGTTGTTCTAATTTTCTAAGCTCTAATTCTTGTTCTTGTAATGCTTTGAATACTGTAAGCATTTCATCCCAAATACTTAAATTCGATTCTAATCCAGTATTTTGGGCAAGATAACCAATCTCCACATTTTTAGGTTTTATTATTTCTCCGGAATCATATGATAAATGACCGGCAATCATTTTTAAAAGGGTGGATTTTCCAGCACCATTTCTGCCGACAAGTGCTATTCTATCTCTAGTTTGTACTTCTAACTTTATATTTGATAAGATTAGATCAGCTCCAAAGTACTTGGATAACTGATTTACTTGTAATAAGATCATTTGCTTCACCTCAGATGATATGTACATTAAGTGTAACCTAAAAATGCGTAATACTGCAATAAAGTGTCATTTTCAGGCTGTCGACAAACGCTCGCTTTCTTCGTTGTTCGCCTTACTCGGATGCTCATTACCCAACCATGGTAACTCCGCTCCTCCCAAGGCTTCACGCCTCGAAAGACAACCGTTTTCGATCAGCCTGAGGTTTCTGCAAAAATGAGTTTTTTGTCTACACTCTAATACTGCAATAAAGTGTCATTTTCCTTCCTTTTGCTTACATGTGTTTTTTTGTATTTAGAAATATATTCCTTTTTAGGTGGATTTCACTAAATTCTTACGCTAAAATAGAAAATATAGGTTTAAATACACATTATGTGAAAAATAGTGTATCATTTTGCATAGAGGTGTTTTAAATGGACGAATTGACGCATTTTAATCAAGATGGAAGAGCGAAAATGGTGGATATAAGCGATAAACATGAAACCGTTCGCACTGCAATAGCGAAATCTAGCATTACAGTTAGTAAAGATATATATGAGAAAATAACAGAGCAAACAATGAAAAAAGGAGATGTTTTAGCGGTTGCTCAAGTTGCGGGTATTATGGCAGCGAAAAAAACATCAGACCTTATACCAATGTGTCATCCCATTCATTTGACGGGTGTAGATATTTCATATCAGTGGAAAGAAAAACAATCCAGTGATTATAAATTAATCATTATCGTAAAAGTAAAAACAGTTGGAAGCACTGGTGTGGAAATGGAAGCATTAACTGCAGCGTCCATTACGGCGTTAACCGTTTATGATATGTGTAAAAGCATGGATAAAGGAATGGTAATCGGCAAAACATATTTAGTTGAAAAAACAGGTGGGAAAAACGGCGATTTCAAAAGACAAGATTTATAGTAATTTTTACTGAAAAAAGAGGCATCCCTGTCTGTACAGTAAAAAATAAAGGCTGTATTCTCAAAGTTTGTTGTTTTTTTACGTGAAAAATGGGAGAAGAAGTATTCGGGCTGCGAATTTAAAAGCAACAATCTATACGAAAACAGCCAAAATAAAAGAAGAAAGTTAGTATTTACAGCAATAGGGAACTATTTTTTCTTATTAAAATAACAGGTAGGGGATAAGAATGAGTAATGAGGTAATGAAAATTCCGCAAGCGACTGCTAAGCGGCTACCTTTATATTATCGATTTTTAAAAAACTTGCATTCTTCAGGAAAACAGCGTGTTTCATCGGCAGAATTAAGTGAAGCAGTTAAGGTTGACTCTGCAACTATCAGAAGGGATTTTTCTTATTTTGGTGCATTGGGTAAAAAAGGATATGGTTATAATGTGAATTATTTACTTTCTTTTTTCCGCAAAACGTTAGACCAAGATGAACTGACAAAAGTTGCATTAATAGGTGTAGGTAATTTAGGGGTAGCTTTTTTAAATTATAATTTTTTAAAAAATAATAATACAAAAATAGAAGTAGCCTTTGATGTTGCAGAAGAAAAAATTAATGACAAAATCGGTGAAGTAACCATTTATCATATGGATGATTTAGAAAAAGTAATTTTAGAGAATGATATACAAGCGGCTATTTTAACGGTTCCATCAGCAGTTGCCCAAACGATTACAGATCGTCTAGTAAAGAGTTCAATAAAAGGTATTCTTAATTTTACTCCTGCTAGATTAAGTGTACCTTCTGATGTACGTATTCATCATATTGATTTAGCGATTGAATTACAGTCCCTTGTTTACTTTTTGAAACATTATCCAACTATTGAAGAGGAAGAATAATAATTAAGCGCATTTAAGCAGAAGGATAAATACTGCTTAAATGCGCCTTTTTTTGTTATTTCTTTGATTTGTTTTTTATAAAGTAATGATAAGCAATTAATCTGATGCCTGAACCGATATCAAATGTTGCCAGTAAGATTAAAACGTATGTTAAAAAGCCCCAGCCATTATTTGTTTGAATATTTTGTATGGCGAAATATGTAAATAACGCCCCTAACAAAATATAAATAACGCCGGAAAATAAAGCGGATTGCCTCATCTAAAATCCTCCAATAAAATGTGAAATCTGATTATACTGTTCGAGCCATTTTTGTATATGCTCTTGATTTAATTGAATAATAATAACAAGTGTATTCATCGAAACGTGGGCAAAAATGGGCACAAGAATCCTTTTTGTTTTTACATATAAAAAAGCAAATGTAAAGCCCATGCTTGCGTATAAAAGAATATGAACAAACTCATAATGTGCAATGGCAAAAACTACTGAACTAATTAATGCGGACAAAAAGAAATTTAAACGCGTGTATAATGCACCAAATATAATTTTTCGAAAAATAATTTCTTCCAGTATCGGACCGATAATGCTGATCACAAGGATTACAATAGGTGAAAATTCGACTAATCTCATTAATTGTTCTGTGTTTTGAGAGCCTGCGTTTATTCCCATTAAATTTTCAATCATACTCGCCATTCCTTGCGCAAATAAGGAAAGAAAAATACCTCCTATTGCCCAGCCAATAGAAGTTGGCAAGCTGGCGGCTTTATTCCGAATAGGAGTTTTCATTTCATGGCGCAATAATCGCAATACAATAATTAAAGTAACGGTAAAGCTGAATACGATCCAAATTACATTCGCCCAAGACTTTATGTCTTCTTGTTCATAGCCAAAAAATGCCCCGATGAAATAAAGAAGAGGCAGACCGATAATATATGAAAACTGCATACCGATATACGCAATTAAGATAATCCAATATTCCTTTTTCATTAAGCATGCTCCTTTATACTACGAGTTATTCTTTTAGTTTTAACATATAGAAAGATAAACTAAAGTATGTATTCTTTTATGTTTTATACATATAATTTATGGACATAATAGCAGCAGGTTAAATGGTCCATACCTTCTATTGTACTAATAAGTAGCTATAGGTTTCAAATAGTAAAGGGGAAGAATGAAAATTTATAAAAAATAAAAGCATGACTCTTGCAAAATGAAACAAGATTAATTAATATAATACTTGTGTTAGCACTCAAGGTAAACGAGTGCTAATAAATAAATTGAAAATAAATTTAATTACATATTATTTGAGGAGGTTGTTTCACTTGTTAAAGCCATTAGGAGATCGTATAGTTATTGAGCTTGTTGAAACAGAAGAAAAAACTGCAAGTGGTATTGTATTACCAGACTCTGCGAAAGAGAAGCCTCAAGAAGGTAAAGTAGTAGCTGTAGGCAGTGGTCGCATATTAGAAGACGGTAAGCGTATTGCTCTTGAAGTAGCTGTAGATGACCGCATCATCTTCTCAAAATATTCTGGAACAGAAGTGAAATATGAAGGAAAAGAATATTTAATTCTTCGCGAAAGTGATATTTTAGCAATCGTAGGCTAATCAATTATCATAACGCAAAGATTTGTTTTGATAAAACATAAACGATCATAAATAGATATAAAAAAATCGAGGAGGTTTTTCAAAATGGCAAAAGACATTAAATTTAGTGAAGAAGCACGTCGTGCAATGCTGCGTGGAGTGGACGCACTTGCAAATGCTGTTAAAGTAACATTAGGACCTAAAGGACGCAACGTTGTATTAGAGAAGAAATATGGTTCTCCGCTTATTACAAATGATGGTGTTACAATTGCAAAGGAAATTGAACTAGAAGATGCATTTGAAAACATGGGTGCAAAACTAGTAGCAGAAGTAGCAAGCAAAACAAATGATGTTGCTGGTGATGGAACAACTACTGCAACAGTACTTGCACAAGCGATGATTCGTGAAGGGTTAAAAAACGTTACTGCAGGGGCTAACCCAATGGGCATCCGCAAAGGGATCGACAAAGCGATTGCAACGGCAATTGAAGAGTTAAAAGCAATTTCAAAACCAATCCAAGGCAAGGAGTCTATTGCACAAGTTGCTGCAATCTCTGCTGCTGATGATGAAGTTGGTCAATTAATTGCAGAAGCAATGGAACGTGTTGGCAACGACGGTGTTATTACAATTGAAGAATCAAAAGGTTTCACAACGGAATTAGACGTGGTAGAAGGTATGCAATTCGACCGTGGATATGTATCTCCTTACATGGTAACTGATTCAGATAAAATGGAAGCTGTTCTTGAAAATCCTTATATCTTAATTACAGATAAAAAGATTTCTAACATTCAAGAAATCCTTCCAGTGCTTGAGCAAGTAGTACAACAAGGCAAGCCGCTATTAATTGTTGCTGAAGATGTAGAAGGTGAAGCAAGTGCTACATTAGTAGTAAATAAACTTCGCGGTACATTCACTGCAGTTGCTGTAAAAGCACCAGGATTTGGAGATCGTCGTAAAGCAATGTTAGAAGATATTGCTATTCTTACTGGAGGTCAAGTAATTACAGAAGATTTAGGCTTAGACCTTAAAGCTGCAACGATCGATTCTTTAGGACGCGCTGCAAAAATTGTCGTAACGAAAGAAAACACAACAATTGTTGAAGGTGCTGGCGAATCAGAACAAATCGCTGCACGCATCAACCAAATCCGTGCGCAAATGGAAGAAACAACTTCTGAATTTGACCGCGAGAAATTACAAGAGCGTCTTGCTAAGCTTGCAGGCGGAGTTGCAGTAGTAAAAGTTGGAGCTGCTACTGAAACAGAATTAAAAGAACGCAAACTTCGTATTGAAGATGCATTAAACTCTACTCGCGCTGCTGTGGAAGAAGGTATCGTAGCAGGTGGTGGAACTGCACTTCTAAACGTATACAATAAAATCGCTGCTATCGAAGCAGAAGGCGACGAAGCTACTGGTATTAACATTGTTCTTCGTGCAATTGAAGAGCCAGTTCGTCAAATCGCTCACAACGCTGGACTTGAAGGTTCAGTAATCGTAGAACGTTTAAAACACGAGCCTGTAGGAACAGGATTCAACGCTGCTAACGGCCAATGGGTAAACATGATCGAAAGCGGAATTGTTGACCCTACTAAAGTGACACGTTCAGCACTTCAAAACGCTGGATCTGTTGCAGCAATGTTCTTAACAACAGAAGCAGTTGTAGCTGACAAACCAGAAGAAAACGCTGGCCCTGCAATGCCTGATATGGGCGGTATGGGTGGAATGGGCGGCATGATGTAATAACTTAATAAACCCATTATTGGGTTTGTTGAGTTGTAATATAGAATGCTTATAGTTTGCTCATAATATATAAAAAGTCCTTTGTAAGTTTATCACTTATAAAGGACTTTTTTTGGCGGTTATTTGCGAGACTCCTGCGGAAAAACGTGCTGGAAAGACTTCGCAGTGAGATACGAGCAAAGGCTTGCCAGTTCGTCCGCGGAAAGCGAGCGATAAGCTTCGGAAAACCCCTTTTAACAGAGCTTATTTTCAGGGTAACCAATTAAAAAACGAATTGTCACTATTTTGGCAATTGATTGTTTCGGTTATTATAGCTATCATTATATGAGGTGCTTTTTAAATTTGGTAACTGTGCTTCCGGGATTATTTTAAAATAATCAGTGCCAATAGACTAAAACGCCTTTCCTAAGGTTGTAGAGTTTGAGTTATGAAAAGCATGTAAGAATTAACTTAATAGAAAGTTGGAATAGTATGAAGGAACAAAAATTAGCTAGATCCCTAAAAAATAGGCATGTACAGCTTATTGCTATTGGAGGGGCAATTGGAACGGGCTTATTTCTTGGTGCGGGAAAATCTATCCATTTAGCAGGGCCATCCATTTTATTTGCTTACATTATTACAGGAGCAATCTGTTTTCTAATCATGCGAGCGCTTGGTGAATTACTCCTAAGTAATTTAAAATATCATTCTTTTGTTGATTTTGTAAGAGATTATCTAGGCAACATGGCTGCATTTATAACAGGCTGGACTTACTGGTTTTGCTGGATTTCCATTGCAATGGCTGACTTAACGGCTGTGGGTCTCTACACCCAGTTTTGGTTCCCTAGTGTACCGCAGTGGATGCCTGGATTAATTGCACTTGTCATTTTGCTTATCATGAATCTTGCAACAGTAAGGCTGTTCGGAGAAATGGAATTTTGGTTCGCCTTAATTAAAGTCATCGCAATATTAGCATTAATTGTTATTGGCATAATCATGATCATAAAGGGATTTTCTACAGATGCAGGCTCATCTAGTTTTACAAATTTATGGAGCCATGGAGGGATGTTTCCAAATGGCATGAATGGATTTATTCTCTCATTCCAGATGGTTGTATTTGCCTTTGTTGGCATTGAACTTGTAGGATTAACAGCAGGAGAAACAGAAAATCCGGAAAAAGTAATTCCTAAAGCGATTAACAATATTCCTATCCGGGTTTTAATTTTCTACGTTGGAGCTCTAGTTGTAATAATGAGCATATATCCTTGGAATGCTATCATTCCAACAGAAAGTCCTTTTGTCCAAGTTTTCTTGGCAATCGGGATTGTAGCGGCAGCAGGCATCATTAATTTTGTCGTTTTAACATCCGCAGCTTCGGCATGTAACAGTGCTATTTTTAGTACAAGCAGGATGATATACTCACTTGCAAAAGATAAAAATGCGCCTGAATCATTTACAAAGCTTACTAAAAACCAAGTACCTTCCAATGCATTGTTCTTTTCAATGATTATCATTTTAATTGCAGTCATATTGAATTATGTCATGCCAGAGGGAGTATTTACACTGATTACAAGTATTTCAACTGTTTGCTTTATTTTTATTTGGGGAATTACTGTAATATGTCATTTGAAATATCGCAAAACAAGACCAGATCTAGCAAAATCAAACAAATTCAAGTTGCCGTTTTATCCATTTTCCAATTACTTGATTCTTGCTTTTCTAGCATTTGTTCTAGTCGTGCTTACACTTGCAGAAGATACGCGTGTCGCTTTGTTCGTCACTCCTGTATGGTTTATACTTCTAGTTGCAATTTATAAGATAAGAACAAGAAATAAGATGGCAGTAAGAACTAATTAAATAGGATTAGGCTGTTTTTTCAAAGTTTGTTGTTTTTTACAGTGAAAAAATGGTATAGAGAGTTTGAAAACGACCATCATGTTGGTTAGGAGAGGCGTCCGCACGACTCCTGCGGGATGATTTTCCCTATCTATATTTCATAGCATCCACTTTTTCAGTGACCTCACCAAAGCGATGAGGAGGCTCGACTCTCTCCTACGGAAAGCGAAGTGTATTTTAAAAGCAACAAAAACAGCCTAGGATTTAAAAGACCCTTCTCTTTAACGAGAAGGGTTATTTTGATCTTGCTCATACTCTGAAGATGTTATTGGAGTAGGAGAAACATTCTGTTGTTGTTGTCTATCTTTATTTTCATATTCTTTTCGGATTTTCCCGCATGTAATGCATTGTCCGCTGTAATAATAATTAAATTTATGGTATCCACGCAGCTTGCAAATGAGTTCACCGAATATCATTTATCCCAACTCCTTTTTCCTCTAATTAATTGTACTACAAGCCAAAATGAGTATAAGGTTAAATAAATGTAAAGTGTCTAGCAAATTGATGACAATAAGACATTTTCGTTAATTTCTTGCAACAAAAGAAAATATTACGATAATCAAAAAACATTATTTTTAAATAGAGAAATAATTTGTCGTTTTTTAGACAATAAATTTAGCAGGATATTAATCTCTGTACAAGAAGTTAGTTATCAAAAGCAGATTGAGGGAGGTTATCATTTGGACATTGCTAAAGCGAAAAAAGAGATTGTGAAGTTAAAACAAGAAATAGAGCTTTTAGAACAATTTATTTGTTTAGCAGAGTCTTATCAGCCTGCTAGTTTTGAACAAGAAGTAATCAAGCAATATGCATTTAGAGACAATATTACCGAGGTAGCAAAAAGGCTGGATTGTAAAGGGGACAGGAATAATACAGTAAAGAAATTGATTCCTGCACATATTTCAGAGATTATTAAAAGCGAACCAAAAGATGAACTGCATCGGATTGTTCGTACGTTCTTTTATAAAAATAAACGCGGAAGAAATCAAAGTTACTATTCTAATTTTACTTAATGATAACAAAGAATAATACTGTTGTGAAGTTTCCTTTTTCAGATTAAGGGAAACTTTTTTGCATTTCAATCGTAAGCAATAAAGTATGTTGATTTCTTATAAAAGCTTTGAAAATTCCAATCAAGAAACTATTCATGTAAAATAAAAGAAACATATATAACGAAAAAGATAAGAGGTTTTTTTAATAGAGGAGGCAAATAGATGGGAGTAATGCTAAGCAAGGGGCAAAAGGTGGATTTAACGAAAACAAATCCAGGCTTAAGCAATGTGATTGTTGGATTAGGTTGGGATATTAACCACCATGGAGCAAATTATGATTTAGATGCATCAGCTTTTTTGCTTGGAGCAAATGGGAAGGTGCATAGTGATACTGATTTTATTTTTTATAATAATCCAAGCGGCGCAAATGGTTCGGTTATGTATAGCGGGGATAACAGAACGGGAGCAGGAAATTTTGATGATGAACAAATTAACATTGATTTAATGCGCGTTCCACCTTCTATTCAGCGGATTGCCTTTACGATTACGATCCATCATGCAAATGAAAAGGGGCAAAACTTTGGACAAATTTCCAATGGCTATGTGAGAATAATAAGTGAAAGAGAAAATGTGGAATTGATAAGGTTTAATCTAGGAAGAGATTATACAGTGGAAACAGCCATTGTTGCTGCAGAGTTATACCGACATAATGGGGAATGGAAATTTAATGCGATAGGAAGTGGGTTTCAAGGAGGCTTAGCTGCGTTATGCCGCAATTTTGGTGTGACAGTAGATGATGAACCGACACCACAGCCGATGAACAACTCCTATTCGCAGCCAACTTATGCTCCTCCCCCACAGCCAAATCAGTATAGTGCACCTTATGCTGACTACGGACAAGCTTCTTTACCCCATTTAGGCACAAATACGGGGCATTATCCGCCGGCAGCGAATGGTCAAGTACATACTAACCAAACGTACGGTGGAGATCATATTGTTTGTCCACGCTGTCATAGCACAAATGTACGGACTGGTGAAAAAGGTTTTGGTTTAGGGAAAGCGGCAGTTGGAGGCTTAATTTTAGGCCCAATTGGCTTGCTTGGCGGCTTTATTGGAAAGAATCAATTAAAGTTCACTTGTAATAGCTGTCGGAACAATTGGTCTCCTTCTAATACAGATTATGCTGAATGGGGAAGACAGCAAAAGCAAAAAGCAAAAGAATTGTTTATGCGCTTTAAAAGTCCAGATACATTAGATGCTGTTGTGGCAGCTTGTGCATTGGTAGGAATGGCAGATGGTAGATTAGATCCTTCTGAAGAGAGAAAAATGGTGGAGTTTATTCACCAAAGTGAAGAATTGCGTGTGTTTGATACAAATAAAGTGCTGCAGCAATTTAATCAATTTATAAGAAGACTAGAATATGATCAAATTATTGGTAGAGCAGAATGCTTTAGAGCGCTTGGTAAAGTTCGTTCTAAGCCAGAGATTGCGAGACTTGTTGCAAGGTACTGTATTGCGATCGGCTATGCAGACGGTCATTTTGATCAAAGAGAAAAACAAGTAGTCATGGAAATATGTCAAGAATTAGGATTAAACGCGAATGAATTTTTGTCCTAAATAAATATAGTAGAAGAAAATAGAGTAGGACAAGAATTAAAGATCTCTATTCTGTTTTCTTCTTCCGAAATTTGGCTGCAAAATACATAAAACAAGGCAAAATTGGAGGAGACCGATGTCCATAAACAAAACAAACGTAAAAATTAACAGAATAATTGAAAATATTGAAAAGGTTATGATTGGCAAAAGAGAGGTAGCGGAATTAAGTTTAATTGCTTTGTTGGCTGAAGGGCATGTTCTTTTAGAGGATGTACCAGGAGTAGGAAAAACGATGATGGTTCGTTCTTTGGCGAAATCGGTCGGCGCAAACTTCAAAAGAATTCAGTTTACACCGGATTTACTTCCTTCTGATGTTACAGGTGTTTCCATATATAATCCGAAAGAAATGGAATTTCAATTTGTTCCGGGACCAATACTTGGGAATATTATTTTGGCAGATGAAATAAACAGGACATCTCCTAAAACACAATCTGCGTTATTAGAAGCAATGGAAGAAAGCAGTGTAACGATTGACGGCACTACGCATGAGCTAAACAAGCCCTTTTTTGTGATGGCAACACAAAATCCCATTGAATACGAAGGGACATACCCTCTCCCGGAAGCACAATTAGATCGTTTTTTATTAAAAATGAAAATGGGTTACCCGACCGTGCAGGAAGAAATGGAAGTGTTGACGAGAGTGCAAGTACAGGCTCCAATTGAAAATTTACAGCCTGTCGTATCGCTAGAAGAATTAGTAATGCTGCAAGAAGAAGTGAAAAAAGTGTATGTAGATGACACGGTGAAAAAGTATATTGTGCAGCTTGCAGATAGCACAAGAGTCGACCCTAGTGTTTATTTAGGTGTTAGTCCAAGGGGATCAATTGCAGTGATGAAGGCAGCTCAAAGCTATGCTTTTATACAAGGTCGTGATTATGTGCTGCCAGATGATATTCAATATCTTGTAAAAGCAGTATTTGCCCACCGGATTATTTTGAAGTCAGAGGCAAAATTTGAAGGAATATGTGCAGAAGATGTGATAGACCGGGTTGTATCAAAAGTCTCTGTCCCTGTACAAAGGTTAGTGAAATAAATGAAAGTATTTTTTAAAAAATTGATTCCTGTTTGGAAGCTGATCCTATTATTTGTCTTAATAGGCATTACCTTTTCTTATGCGATGTTTCAAGGCGGGTTTGTCAGCTGGTTTTTATTTTACAGCTTTCTTCCCTTTGCCATATATGGCTTGCTTTTAGCCATTTATTCTGTAAAAGAGTGGGAAGTCGTGCGGAGGATAGAGAAGCATGAATATAACGCAAAGGAAACGCTGAAAGTTGAGATTGAATTAAATAGAAAATCTTATCTGCCGATTTTTTACCTGCTTGTCGAGGATTCTTTAAGTCAATCATTAACAGAAGAGAGAACTGGAAAAAAACTGCTTCTGCCTGCTTTTAAAAGGCAAATAAACTATGAATACGAAATAAAAGAACTGCCTAGAGGAGAACATATCTTTTATCATACAAAAGTAAAGATTGGTGATCCTCTTGGTTTAATGGAAAAAGAAGCGGCTGTACCTAATGTAGAAAAAATTATTGTTTATCCAACGTACGAAGAGATGATTTATAAGCCGTTTGAAAACCAATTTGATCAAGGAATGACAGCATCTAAGGAAAGAGTGCAGAGAGATACAACGATGGCTGTTGGCATAAGAGAATATCAACCGGGGGATCGGTTTTCGTGGATTAACTGGAAAGCGAGTGCGAAGCGAAACAGTATGATGACAAAGGAGTTTGAACAGAGACAGTCGCACGATATTATGGTTGTCATGGATTGTGAAGAAAATTCTCGGTTTGAAATTCTTGTGTCTTTTACAGCAACGTTAATTAGAGCGATTTTGAAAAAAGGAGCTCAAGTCGGGCTGCTGTCATTCGAAGAAGAAAAAATGACTTTTCCGATCAGAGGAGGAGATAGTCAGCAGCAATTGCTTTTTTATCATTTGGCAAAAGCTACAAAGGGCAGCAAAATTTCTTTGGCGCAATTAATAGAAAATGAAACACCTACTTTGCAGCAAAATGCTACATTAATGTTGGTTACTGCTAATTTATCAAAAGAGTTAGTAGAAAAAACAAGTTATCTTGCCAGTAAAAAATTTAATATCGGTGTTTTTTTAATAAAAGATATAAAGGAAAGTTTAACAACCAGTGAACGAAACTTAAGAGCTGCATTATCTTCAAGAGGTATTCGTGTAATTCCAGTATCAAATGGGAGATTTCAGGATGCTTTTTCGGAGGTGAAAACAGGATGAGTAAACAATTGGAACAGACTCGGACATTATCTAATTTCATTCTTTATGTGCTTGGTTTATTTCTTATTTTAGAATGGTTAAGGCCGATTGAAGAGTTAACGAATACTGGGAATGTGTTCGTGTTTATACTCTTTTTAGCTGTCTCCTTTTTATTGGCGTTCTTTCGTGCACCAGCGGTTTTTAGTGGACTTATTAAAGTAATATACATGGTATATATCCTGCAATATTTATATGATGAAACACCTTTTTTCGCTTTTAGTTGGGTAGGAACGTTTGTTTCAGAGATCTTGCAAAATATGGCGATTATGTTTGATACCAACTGGCCAGAAATGACCGATATGTTTAAAAGTTTATTGTTTTTTATATTATTATGGCTAATGGCATACTTAATCGATTATTGGCTGATTAAAAAAAGAAAGATTTTCACCTTTTTTTTGCTGACGATGATTTATATTACGGTGTTGGACACCTTTACGCCATATAATGCGGAGTATGCGATTGTACGCACGGTTATTATTGGATTTACAGTAATGGGGATGTTAACTTATTTCCGTCTTCGTGATAAAGAAGGTTTAGAGAAGGATAACCGCTTCTTGTTAAAATGGATGGCTCCGCTGCTTTTGTTTGTTGCAATTAGTGCAGCAATTGGCTATGTGTCGCCAAAGGCAGAACCAATTTGGCCAGATCCTGTTCCGTTTATTCAATCGATGAGCAATAAAAGTGGGAATGACGGGACAGGCGGTGTAAAGCGGGTTGGTTATAGTGTGGATGATTCGAATTTAGGCGGTCCGTTTCAAGGAGATGATACCGTTGTATTCCAAGCGGAAGTGCAATCACCTCATTACTGGAAAGTGGAGACAAAGGACACTTATACAGGAAAAGGATGGGTACAGTCTGAACAATCGTTAGAGTTAAATAGGGATTCTAGCGTGATTGATGAAGGTGATCCTATTCCTTTTTATTCTTTTGAAGAGGGAGATAATGTAAAGTTTACAAAGTATCGAAGCAAGGTAGAGTTTGTCCAGCCTTTTTCTTATCTTTTATATCCCCTTGGCATTCGTGATATTCTTAGTAATTCTAATTTTACAATAGAAAGAGGAAATGAGCGTATTGTTAGTCAAGGTACTATGGATTCTTACATTGTTCGATATAATAAACCAGAGTATAGCTTAACGGCTTTAACGACTGCTGATTTAGAAAAGTTTGTAAGAGAAAATGAGGACATGGTCAAGCGGCATTTACAGCTTCCAGATACATTGCCGCAGCGTGTGAGCGAGTTGGCGGAAGAAATTACAAAAAACGAAGACAATGCTTTTAGCAAGGCGAGGGCTATCGAAAAATATTTTTCGCAAAACGGTTTTGCCTACAGCAAAAGTGATGTAGCTGTACCAGGAGAAAACGATGATTATGTTGATCAGTTCTTATTTGAAACAAAACTAGGCTATTGTGACAATTATTCTACTTCGATGGTTACACTATTACGTTCAATTGGCATCCCTGCAAGATGGGTAAAAGGCTTTACAGAAGGAGAAGTCATTAAAAGTTCTGCAAGCGGCTCTATTTACGAAGTAACAAATGATAATGCACATTCCTGGGTGGAAGCTTATTTTCCTGAAGTAGGATGGGTAACATTTGAACCAACACAAGGTTTTTCGAATGAAAACAGCTATTTGAATGATGTGAAAAATGAAGCAAATAATAAGGAAGAGAAAAAAGAGCAGCAAAAGAAAGAAGTAGAAACAGAAACGAAGCCAAAACCACTGCCAGAAGAACAAAATCCAGCTTCGCAAAAGCAAGCATGGTCTTTTACAGAATGGTGGAACAAAGTAAAACTGTTTAGTATAAATAATTGGGAATGGATTGCAGGTGGATTGTTAAGTGCTGCTATATTTAGTTGGCTGGTTATAACGTACCGCTATAAATGGCTGCCATACTATTTTATTTGGAGATTTAGAAATAAAAATAAGGAAGAAGATTTCCCTGAAGCTTATTTAATATTGCTACGTTTATTAAAAATTGCGGGTATGAGGAAAAAAGAAGAACTTACATTAAGAGAGTATGCGAAACAAATCGATCACCTATATGAATCGAATGAAATGGTTCGGTTAACGGCAAAATATGAGGAGTATTTATATAAAGGACATGTAAATATGAGTGGTTGGGATGAATTGAAAGAATTATGGGAAAATTTAATTAAAAGAACAACAGCTTGACCATTAATTCGACATGTTGTTACAATATTCACATCTATATAATTTACCTTCATATATCCTAGGGGTGATATGGTACGAGAGTCTCTACCTGATCACCTAAAATGGTCTGACTATGAGGGCAGATAAAGTCTTCATGATAAAATTAGGAAAATAGCTGATGCTAATACTCCTACTTTGTTTAGATTAAGACTAGAATTCTGCCTTCGTTTTTTGGGGAGGAGAATTCTAGTTTTTTGTTATGCTTAATCGATAGAAGATAATAGTGCAACTCGCAGTTGAAGTTTTTTAATCTTTTTAGCATGATTCTATCGAATTAAGAAAAAATAGTAAAAAGATGATGATTTACAATAGACTAATTGGGGTGAAAAATAATGGGGAAAGCAAGTATTAACAGTCAAATGATTGTTGTTCTTGATTTTGGTAGTCAGTACAATCAATTGATTACAAGACGCATAAGAGAATTTGGGGTATACAGTGAGCTGCATCCACACACGATTACTGCGGAAGAAATTAAAAAGTTAAATCCAGCTGGTATTATCTTTTCAGGTGGTCCAAACAGTGTTTATGATGAAAATGCATTTGGCTGTGATGAAAAGATATTCGATTTAGGCTTGCCTATTTTTGGTATTTGCTACGGCATGCAGCTTATGACGAAGCATTTAGGCGGAAAAGTAGAAAGAGCAAAGCAGCGTGAATATGGTAAAGCAGAATTAACGATTGAGCATGACAATAAACTTTTCTCTGAGCTGCCAAAACAACAAGTAGTATGGATGAGCCATGGAGATTTAGTAGTAGAAGCTCCTGCTGGTTTTACAGTTGATGGAACAAATCCTTCTTGTCCTATTGCTTCCATGAGCAATGAAGAAGCAGGATTATATGCTGTTCAATTCCATCCAGAAGTTCGCCATTCTGTATATGGAAACGACATCTTAAAGAACTTTGTATTTGGTGTTTGTGGATGCAAAGGCGATTGGTCTATGGAGAACTTTATTGAAATTGAAATGGAAAAAATTCGCCAGACAGTTGGCGATCGCCAAGTTCTTTGTGCGCTTAGCGGCGGAGTAGATTCGTCTGTTGTTGCCGTTCTTATTCATAAAGCAATTGGTGATCAATTAACATGTATTTTCGTTGATCATGGTTTGCTGCGTAAAGGCGAAGCGGATAGTGTAATGAAAACTTTCTCTGAGGGCTTTAATATGAATGTCATTAAGGTTGATGCGAAAGAGCGTTTCTTATCGAAATTAGAAGGCGTAAGCGATCCTGAGAAAAAACGTAAAATTATCGGCAATGAGTTTATCTATGTATTTGACGATGAAGCGACAAAATTAGAAGGCATTGACTTCCTTGCACAAGGAACACTTTATACCGATATTATTGAAAGTGGTACTGCAACTGCTCAAACGATTAAATCGCATCATAATGTAGGTGGTCTTCCAGAAGATATGCAGTTCGAATTAATTGAACCACTAAACACATTATTTAAAGATGAAGTAAGAGCATTAGGTACAGAACTAGGCATTCCGGATGATATTGTTTGGAGACAACCATTCCCAGGTCCTGGTTTAGGTATTCGTGTATTAGGTGCTATTTCGGAAGAAAAACTTGAAATTGTACGCGAATCAGATGCTATTTTACGTGAAGAAATTAAAAAAGCTGGCTTAGATCGCGATATTTGGCAATACTTCACTGTTTTACCAGATATCCGCAGTGTTGGGGTAATGGGAGATGCTCGTACGTATGATTATACAATCGGTATTCGTGCGGTAACTTCTATCGATGGTATGACATCTGATTGGGCAAGAATTCCTTGGGAAGTGCTAGAAGTTATTTCTACAAGAATTGTAAACGAAGTAGATCATATCAACAGAGTAGTGTACGATATTACAAGTAAGCCGCCAGCAACAATTGAATGGGAATAAAATATCGTAAATTTTGACATAATAACGAACATTGATGGGTTTTTCCTTTATCAATGTTCGTTTTTTTATTGACGAATAACATACATGTTGATACACTTGGTTGGCAGCTGAGAAAAATGTATACTCGTATAATATTGGAGAGTATGGTCCGAAAGTTTCTACCGAGCTACCGAAAATAGCTTGACTACGAGGGAAGTGAATATATAGGGATTTTGATGAACTCATAACTCTTTTTATTTTGATTTCCTTACTATTTCACAAACCCTTAGTCCACACTCCAAAAATTATTTGGAGTGTTTTTTCGTTTGATTTAACAAAAAGAGAAGAGGGAGTAATAAAATGAAAAAGTTTTTTCGATTTGAAGAACTAGGAACAAACTATCGTAAAGAATTTTTAGGTGGTTTTACTACTTTTTTAGCAATGGCATATATTTTAGCGCTAAATCCATTCACATTAACACTTGGGGATGTAGCAGATCTTAACCCTGCATTAAGAATGGATTATGGAGCAGTATTCGTGGCAACTGCATTAGCTGCAGCAGTTGGATCACTAATTATGGGGCTATTTGCAAATTACCCAATTGCGTTGGCGCCAGGTTTAGGTTTAAATGCATTTTTTGCCTATACTGTTGTGTTAACACAGCAGCAGCCATGGCAATATGCTTTAGCAGCTGTTTTCATTTCAAGTGCATTTTTCTTATTATTAACGATTTCAGGTTTGCGTGAAAAACTTATTAATGCGATTCCTGTGGAATTAAAGCTGGCAGTTGGAGCTGGAATTGGTTTATTTATTACTTTTATCGGATTGCAAAATTCGAAAATTATTGTGGACAACCCAGCAACACTTGTTCATATTGGAAATTTAACAGAACCTAGCACATTATTAGCCATCTTCGGTATTTTTGTTACGATAATATTGATGGTAAAAGGTATTCATGGCGGTGTGTTTTATGGGATGGTCATTACGGCTGTAGCAGGAATGATCTTTGGCGTAATTGATACACCATCTAAAGTAGTTGGAGCAGTTCCAAGTTTGGAGCCAACTTTTGGAGCGCTATTCTCAGCATTTGGTGATAGTGCATTTTATACACAAAATATGTTAGTGGTTGTTTTAACATTTTTATTTGTTGATTTCTTTGATAATGCAGGTACGCTTGTTGCTGTAGCTAATCAAGCTGGCTTAATGAAAGACAATAAGCTGCCAAGAGCAGGAAAAGCATTATTTGCAGATTCTATTGCTTCTATTTTAGGTTCTATTTTTGGTACTTCGACGACAACTTCTTATATTGAGTCGTCTGCAGGGGTTGCTGCTGGTGCTAGAAGCGGATTTGCAGCTGTAGTAACAGCAGGCTTCTTCTTGTTGGCATTGTTCTTTTCTCCATTATTATCAGTAGTTACTTCTGCTGTTACAACACCTGCACTAGTAGTTGTAGGTATTTTAATGGTTGCTTCATTAGGGAAAATAGACTGGACAAAGTTTGAAGTTGCTGTACCAGCATTTTTAACTATTATTGCGATGCCTTTAACTTATAGTATTGCAACAGGTATTGCCGTTGGATTTATTTTTTATCCAATTACAATGCTTGTAAAAGGCCGTGCAAAAGATATTAATCCAATCATGTATGTGTTTTTTGTTATCTTTGCTTTGTACTTTATTTTCTTGCAATAGTGATATACGAGAAAAGGACTGCTCTTAAGCGGTCCTTTTCTTGAAAGGTAAGAAAATATAAGTTTTCTGAAGTCTGACTGGTGTCTAGCTACAGCGCCTAGCCCCTGTGAAAGATAACCTCTTGTCTCTAAAAGTAAAAAACACTTTTTGAGCCAAGAGAACATTTTACTTCGGGGCTGAACAAGGCGCTTCCGCTTTTCTTAAATATATTAATTTTCCGTTGACTTCCTATTAAGACTTTAATAACATTAAAGTGTCTAGAAGTCTGTCGGAGCGAGGAAAAGAATATGCCTAATCTACTAATCAAAAAAGCGCTGAACAATAATGTGCTTATTGGAGAACATCCATCCTATGGGGAAGTTGTTTTAATAGGAAAAGGGATAGGGTTTAATCAGAAAAGAGGAGACTATATCAATACGGATATAGTAGAAAAATTATTTGTATTAACAAATGAAAAAGAACAAGTTAATTACTTGAAACTTCTCCCTCACGTTGACAATGACTTACTAGAAGTCATTATTTCTTCCATTGAATTAATCAAAAGAAAAACAAATGCAGTTTTAAATGAACATATTCATGTTGCATTAACAGATCATATTATTTTTGCTGCTTCTAGGTTATCGAATGGGTTAGTGCTGAATAATCCGTTTCTTATCGAAACAAAGGCACTTTATCCTTTTGAATATCAAATTGCTGAAGATGTGGTAAAGTTGATAGAAGAGCAAACAAGTCTCCATCTACCAGTGGGTGAAATCGGTTTCATCGCACTGCATATCCATAGTGCGATGATGAATAAAAACCTCTCTGAAGTCAATAAGCATTCCCAGTTAGTAACCCATCTAGTCAATATGATTGAAGAGCAGCTTAATGTTGAAATTGATAAGGACAGCATTGATTATATGCGGCTTGTTCGCCATTTACGATTTACTATTGAGCGAGTCCATGATGGAGAAAAAGTAGAGGAGCCAGAAAGAATAACTTCCCTATTGAAAGATGAATATCCAGTATGTTATAATCTCTCATGGAAGCTCATGAAAGTGATGCAACAAACATTGAAAAAAACAGTTTATGATGCAGAAGCAGTATATTTGACTATGCATATACAACGACTTCAAAAGAAAGTTAAATAGCTATTATCTTATAACGTGTTACTGATTCGATCAGGCATGAGTGAATAAGATGATTGAATTAAAAGTTTTAGGGAAATCTATCCCTATAGCTTCTTTCAGTTATCTTCACTCATGCCTGTTTTTATTTTTTTCGATGATAACGCTTTAATGAGCGAAAAAAACTTAGGAGGTAAACGAGATGTTTAAAAAGTTATTTGGTGTCTTACAAAAAGTTGGTAAAGCGCTAATGCTGCCAGTTGCTATTTTACCTGCTGCAGGTATTTTGCTTGCATTCGGTAATGCGCTTCAAAACCCTGCTTTGTTAGAATTAGCTCCATTTTTCGGAAATAGTGGAGTTGTAATGGTTGCTTCTGTTATGGAAAATGCGGGTAATATTATATTTAGTAATCTTTCCTTCTTGTTTGCCGTTGGAGTTGCCATAGGTCTTGCTGGTGGAGAAGGTGTTGCAGGGTTGGCTGCAATCATCGGCTACCTTATTATGAATGTGACAATGGGGACAGTGCTTGGGATTGATGCGAATGAGTTAAAAGGAAGTACAGAATATGCTTCAATTCTTGGAATACCGACTCTTCAAACTGGAGTGTTTGGCGGAATCATCGTTGGTATTGTTGCTGCTTCCATGTACAATCGTTTCTTTGAAATTGAACTTCCTTCCTATTTAGGATTCTTTGCTGGTAAACGTTTTGTACCGATTGCTACAGCTGTAAGTGCGGTGGCTTTAGGTTTGATTATGATTGTTATTTGGCCTCCAATACAACATGGCTTAAATGCTTTCTCTGAAAATATGTTAGGTGCTAATCTAACACTTTCTGCGTTTATCTTTGGTTTAATTGAACGTGCGTTAATTCCGTTTGGCTTGCATCATATTTTCTATTCGCCATTCTGGTTTGAATTTGGTAGTTATACTACACAAGCTGGGGACATAGTTAAAGGTGATCAAAAGATTTTTATGGCTCAAATTAAAGATGGCGTTCAAAATTTAACAGCTGGTACGTTTATGGTTGGTAAATTTCCATATATGATGTTTGGATTGCCTGCTGCTGCTTTAGCAATCTATCAAGAAGCTCGTCCGGAAAGAAAAGCGGTTGTTGGTGGATTAATGCTATCTGCTGGGTTAACTTCTTTCTTAACTGGTATTACAGAGCCATTAGAATTCTCGTTCTTATTTGTGGCGCCAGTATTATTTGGTATCCATGTTGTTTTTGCAGGGTTATCTTTTATGACGATGCAATTATTAAATGTTAAGGTTGGTATGACATTCTCTGGTGGTTTAATTGATTATGTATTATTTGGTTTAATTAATCCTCAAACAAATGCATGGATTATTATTCCTGTAGGTATCGTGTTTGCACTAATCTATTACTTTGGTTTCCGTTTTGCGATTCGCAAATTTAACCTGAAAACACCTGGTCGTGAAGATGAAGTGCAAGAAGAAGCATCTGAGGGTGCTGCAAATGATCTTCCATACGAAGTGTTAAAAGCGATGGGTGGACAAGAGAATATTGCTCATTTAGATGCTTGTATTACACGTCTTCGTGTTGAAGTGAAAGATAGTAAAGAAGTTGATAAAGATCGCTTGAAACAATTAGGTGCTGCTGGTGTGTTAGAGGTTGGTAATAACATTCAAGCAATCTTTGGTCCTCGTTCTGAAACAATTAAAGGTCAAATGAGAGATGTTATGAGTGGGAAAAGACCACGTCCAGTTGCAGCGCCATCAATGGATAAAGAAGTGACACAACAAATTGAAGATGTAAATCCAGAACCTTTACAAGGTGCTGGCGGAGATGATTCAATTGTTGCACCAATCAAAGGGCAATTAGTGCCAATTTCAGAAGTTCCAGATCCAGTTTTCGCTGGTAAAATGATGGGAGATGGATTTGCGATAATCCCTTCAGAAGGTATGGTTGTATCTCCGGTAAACGGTAAAATTGTCAACTTGTTCCCGACAAAACATGCTATCGGTATTTTGGCGGATTCAGGTCGTGAAATCCTTATTCACTTTGGTATTGATACTGTAAAGCTAAAAGGTGAAGGATTTGAAGCGTTAGTAGCGGAAAATGATCAAGTAACAAAAGGTCAGCCGTTATTAAAAGTAGATTTAGATTACATTAAAGAACATGCAACATCTACAACTACGCCAATCGTCTTTACAAACCTTGCAGAAGGTGAGTCTGTGCAGATTAATAAAGAAGGCAATGTTGAATTAAAAGAAGAAGAAATTGTATCTGTTGGAAATCCAGCATCTTTAGAAGTTGCTGCTAGTAAAGAAGATACGATTGTTGCGCCAATCAAAGGACAATTAGTGCCGATTTCAGAAGTTCCAGATCCGGTTTTCTCTGGAAAAATGATGGGGGATGGATTTGCGATAATCCCATCAGAAGGTACGGTTGTATCTCCGGTTGACGGTAAAATTGTTAACTTATTCCCGACAAAACATGCTATCGGTATTTTGGCAGATTCAGGTCGTGAAATCCTTATTCACTTTGGTATTGATACTGTAAAGCTAAAAGGTGAAGGGTTTGAAACGTTAGTAGCGGAAAATGATCAAGTAACAAAAGGTCAGCCGTTATTAAAAGTAGATTTAGATTACATTAAAGAACATGCAACATCTACAACTACACCAATCGTCTTTACAAATCTAGCAGAAGGTGAGTCTGTGCAGATTAATAAAGAAGGCAATGTAGAGTTAAAAGAAGAAGAAGTTGTATCTGTAGTAAAATAAGTAATAGATTTTTTGTAGAAACTCGGTTATAGATCGCCGGGTTTCTTTTTTTTAGGCTGTTTTTTCAAAGTTTGTTGTTTTTTACGTGAAAAAATGGGAGAAGAAGTACTCAGTAGACTGAATACACGTAGAATCCTGTGGGAATGCGAGAAAGACGAGACTTAAGCAGAGTGTATGCGACGAGGAGGCTCGATGCTCGCTAAACGGAGAATGCATGGAATTTTTAAAGGATTTTTCTATTGAATGGGAAAGGAAAAGAAAAACAGTGTTCCAGCGTTTTCAAGAGACATTTTTGACTCAGTCAAGAGAAATTTCTTTTTATCTACGTGAAATTAAGGAGGAACGGGAAGAGAAGATGAAGATTTTTACTTTAGATGAGATAGGGGTTATCGCAAAAGAAGAATGTATTTCTTTTAGGAGTTTTATATTTAATTTCGAGAATTCAGTTGAAGAAAAAGAATTTGAACGGATGCAAGATTTCTTAGAACACTCTAATAGAATAGAGAAGCTTGCTTTCATTAGGGATGCTAATTATCGCTATGTAGTTGCGCCAGGGTATGATGAAGTTATTTTAGAACTATTAATTGAACTGTTGCGAAAGATGGATCTTTATGATGAAGCTAACAGGATGATTGCAAGAATATAATCTTGTAGGGTAGAAGGAAGATTACCAATAAGAGAAGAAAGTAGGAAGCTTGAGCATAGGTTGTATGTGGGGAATATAGTAATGACTGCACTTAACTTTTTTTGTCGGGAAGTTCTATTGACCTAAAAGAGAGGTGATGCTATTATATGAAAACAGCTCAAGATAATAAATGGTTTAATAACTATATTTTTTTGAGAAAAGTGATTGACTTCTTTTTGGTGAGCTGGTATTATATAAAAGTTGCTTCTGATAGCAACGAAAAAACATAACTTGCTTATCATCAACAATGATTTAAAAGCTTGAAAAAACTTTTTAAAAAAGTTGTTGACGAGATTAAGAGAGTTATGATATATTAATAGAGTCGCTTCTGAAGCGAACA
>NZ_JBQRKO010000035.1:0-26378 GCF_052318935.1 Niallia sp. 01092
GCTGTGCGCCTGTGGGGTCTCCCTCCGACTCGCTTTTCCCGCAGGAGTCTCACGCCTTCCACTCCAATCAACATAGTGCCAAAATCAACAATGAGCTTTAACATAGCCTTGTTTTAAAATGTATGTGCTAATTCTTTTGCTCTGGCAATTCCATTTTCTTTAATTTCAGCCGCTTTATGTGACTGTGCATTTTGACCTTCTATAAATAATCCTTCAAAAGACGGTACTCCAAAGAATTTCATAATTACAGAAAGATACTTATGCCCCATTTCCAATTCAGCTGCTGGCCCTTCCGAATAAATTCCTCCTCGAGCTTGAATATGAAGTGCCTTTTTATCTGTTAATAAACCAACGGGACCTTGTTCTGTATAGCTGAAAGATTTTCCTGCAACTGCTACAGAATCAATATATGCTTTCATTACTGGAGGAAATGAAAAATTCCAGAAAGGTGTGACAAAAACATATTTGTCAGCGGAAACAAATTGATCACTTAATTCACCTAAACGAGCAACTTTTTCTTGTTCTTCGGCAGATAATGTTTCAAACGCACTTCCTGATTGTAATTTTCCCCAACCACTAAAAACATCTGCATCAATATACGGAATCTTTTCCTTAAACAAATCAATATGAACCACTTCATCATTAGGATTTACTGCTTTATATTCTTCAATAAACGCTTTCCCTGCCGCCAAACTGTAAGAAACTGTTTCATTAAGAGGATGTGCTGTAATATATAATACTTTTGCCATTATAATCTTCCTTTCTTTTTTAAAAAATTATTATAAGGATAAGCCTTTTAATCATATATTATGTATGAATATATCTCCGGATAATATATCTCAAAATAATATATCTTTAATTAAGTATAAATTTATACGAAAATCTTTAGATTGTCAATCATTTTATCTTTTTCTTTTTTTAAGGCTGTTTTCGTGAAAATTGTTGCTTTTAAACTCCAGCCTGAATACACTTCGCTTTCCGTGGGCGAGCGTCAAGCCTCCTCGTCGCATACGCTCCTGCGGGGTCTCGTCTTTCTCGCATTCCCACAGGAGTCTACGTGTATTCAGTCTGCTGAGTATTTCATTTCCAATTTTTTATGAGAAAAACAACAAATTTTGAGAAAACAGCCTTTTTAAATGAGGAAAATCTTCTTTTTAATCGAGAACAGCTACAAAGAAAACAAATTTTTTGACAAAAAAAAAGAAGGGGCTTGTCTTCCCCTCCTCTTTAAATAGCATTTTTAAAACCACTGCCCATTACTACATTCATATTATGCACCGTGATAAATGCCAGTTTATCAACTTTATAAATATACTTTTTTAGTTTAATAAATTCCTGTTTTTCTAGCACAATCGTAATTACTTCTTTACGATCATTCGTAAAAGCACCTTTTGCGCTATGAACAGTTGCACTTTTATTCAAACTTTTTATGATAAATTCTTTTATTAGTTCACATTCTTCACTTATAATAACCACTTCTTTTTTAGTGCGAAATTGGCTGCTAAAATATTCAATCACAATTCCTCTAAAGAAGATGCCAAAGCAAGCATACAAACCTCGTTCTATACCAAAAGTGAATATAGCAAGGAAACAAATGGTGCAATCTGCTAATAAAACAGCCTTTCCAATATCAATTGCAAAATATTTATTTAATATCATGGCAATTAAGTCCATGCCGCCAGTTGATGCATTTTGATTAAAAACAATGACTAATCCAAGTCCTGCAATTATTGTTCCGATTACTAGTTGTAAAAATAAGTCGTGACTTAAAGCAGCCTCTAATGAATAAAATTTCTCTAACATCCATACGATAAAAGTAAGTAAAAAACTTGCATAAATGGTTTTAACGCCAAACTGAAACCCCAAAAAGGCAAAACCTAAACTAAAAAAAAT
This sequence comes from Niallia sp. 01092, assembly GCF_052318935.1. Taxonomy (NCBI): domain Bacteria; kingdom Bacillati; phylum Bacillota; class Bacilli; order Caryophanales; family Bacillaceae; genus Niallia; species Niallia sp. 01092. The sequence continues at coordinate 1,894 of NZ_JBQRKO010000035.1, forward strand.
AATGTTTAGAGCTAACATTAGTATTCCAAGTGAATACTTAGGAAAAAGTGCATGTAATACAATACTTAATCCACCAAGTCCCCCTGCAGCAAAATGATTAGGTTGTAAAAAGAAATGAATATTCACAGCAATAAGAAAAACCCCAACATGTAATAAAAATAAATTCCAAATACTGCTTGCGTTTACTTTTTTCTTCACCATTATTTTTCCTTTTCCCAATCAACAGATAAATCCCATGCTATAGGCTTCTCCATCCATTCTTTTACTTCTTTTATTTTAGTCGTTTTTCCTAACACCCACATTAACTTTGCCACAATTGCTTCCGTATTCATATCTGCCGATAAAATAACATCATATTGTGCTACCTTTCTACCCACTTCATATAAGAGTAGATCCTGCCCTTCTTCTAAACACTGTGTAGAAATCGTAACAGCAACACCTGCATCTACAAGTTCTTGCAGCTTAGGCAACAGATTTCTTTCTTCAAACGGCAAGCCTCCATTTCCAAAGCTTTCAATAATTATCCCTTTATAAGCTGTTTTAAGATAATCAAATATTTCTGGTTTTGTGCCTGGATGAAGTTTTAACAAAAAAACATCCGGGCATAAGCTTGTATCCATTTTAAAGGTTTCTTTTGAATCATTTGGATTCCAATAATAAGTGATGTTATTTCCTTGAATAGATGCTACATATGGATGATTAATACTTTCAAAAGCATCATAGCTTTTCGTTCTCATTTTCATTGCTCTAGTACCAATGATGACTCTTCCATCAAACACGACAAACACTCCGCCGACATTTTCCATTGCAAAGTAAATGCTGTCAGAAACATTTTTTTTCGCATCTGTTTGTTTAAAACTGATTGGCACCTGTGATCCTGTAATGACAACCGGCTTTTTTAACCCTTGCAGCATATAAGACAATGCCGCAGAAGTATATGCTAAAGTGTCCGTGCCATGTGTAATAACAAAACCATCATACTGATGATAATTTTTAGCAATAGCTTCAGCAATAATGCCCCAATGCTCCGGCTGCATATTCGTACTGTCTCTATTCATCAGTATTTCACATGTTACATCCACTGTTTCGGAATCACCTTCAAAATATTGCAAAAGATCTTCAGCAGACATACCTGGTACCAAGCCTTCTTTTCCTTCCACTGAAGCAATAGTACCACCTGTTGCAAGCAATAATATTTTCTTCATTTCCATCCTCCTCACATATTAGAAAAGCGCAGGAGCCTTGATCAGCCCCGAAGAAAAATGTTCATTTGACTCAAAAAGTGCTTTTTACTTTTAGAGGCAAAGGGTTATTTTTCACAGGGGCTAGGCACCGGAGCTAGACATCTATCTAACTTCTAAACTTTATGCTTTCTTATCTTTTACAAATATGTACGCGAAACGCGTTTTATTTTTAGTTGTATTATAGTATAATCATGAGTAATAAAGCAATAACTGTATTCGTTTTGCGTATTTTTTCTGTTAAAATAAAAATACCCATGCTATAATTAGAAAAGCGCAGGCGCCTTGATCAGCCCCGAAGAAAAATGTTCATTTGACTCAAAAAGTGCTTTTTACTTTTAGAGGCAAAGGGTTATTTTTCACAGGGGCTAGGCGCTGGAGCTAGACATAGAAAAGCTCCGGCGCCTTGATCAGCCCCGGAGTTAGACAGTTATCTAACCTTAAGAAATATTAATTCTGATACTTTAATATAAAGTGAGACTTTCGTCAGTCGGTTTTATTTATACCATGACGGAAGCCTGAGTCCTTAGGATATAAGCCACATAGACGAGGAAATAAAGACGTGGTGCAACTGCCGGTTAATAGTGGAATAAAAGGATAGGAGTGTTCGTATTTGCTGCAAATATTAAATGAACTTAGAAAACAGAAAAATTGGTCTTTACAAGAAACAGCTGATTTACTCGGTATTGCTAAAAGTACATATGCAGGCTATGAATCTGGATATCGAGAACCATCCTTACGTGCCCTAATTCAAATTGCGGAATTATTTAATGTTTCTGTCGACTATATACTTCATCGCAAAAACAATCCCTTAACAATAGAATTAACAACATATAATAAAGAGAATATTACTCTTACAGTAGACGATCAGCCTTTAACATCTACAGAATTAAAAAATATTATTGCATTTACAAAGGTTAATAGAGAATTAGATTAAGAAAACTCTTATGGAGTATACACCGTTTTCTTCATGAAAAAAAAGCTTTCCTTTAGATAAGATCTCCTACCCATAGGTTAGCTTAATATCTCGCCTAATTCATTTTCAATTTAACTTGATGAGTTCTCTCTTATACTTAAAGAATGTTTTCATTTCTTCTGTCTTATGTATCTTTTATTTTTTCCCTTTTCTGTGGAAAAGGGGACGGAGCTCCGTCTAACTATTATTTCAGTTGTTTGATTTTAACATCAATAGATGTTCTTTCTTTCGCAGTTGCTATCTCCGCTGGATAACCCGCTGCTATTACACCAACAATATCATATTCCTCCGTCACTTGAAGAATCTTTTTCCCTCTTTCAGATGCACCAATGGAACACCAAAAGGCTCCTACCCCTTCTTCCCATGCTAATAACATGAAATTTTGGATAAAGCATGAAACTGCTGCAAGATTTTCTTCGCGTTCCAATTCATTTCTTCCCTTATGAGAAAGGACAGCAAACAATACCGGCGCATCGCCAAAATTTAGTTTATGATTTAGTTCTGCCCTTGTTTCAGGTCCAATAAATAGCACTTCCCATGGTTCTGTTAGTTTATGATTCGGAGCGAAGGCAGCTATTTGAAGCCATTCTTTCACTTTCGCAAGATCTAAAGCCTCTGCTTTAAATTTTCTTATTGTTCGCCGATTTTTTATTATTTCGGAAAGATTCATGGTTTCATCTCCTTTTCTTTTTCCTTTTATTATATTTTAGTACTCCCCTATTATACCTGTTATTTCTAACTAACCGCAGTATTCTATTTTTTTAGAGAAAAATAGCACAAAGTCCTGAACTGACTGAGTGGGATAAACAAAAACCCTCATAAACACCACTAGTACAAAAGGGTTTACGAGAGCTTTAACATCCAAAATTAATTTGGCTCTTACTTTTTCAAACGAAATGGAACGGTCGTTACAATAACGTTTCTGCGATAAAGAAGATGTGCTTTTAATAAAAGGCTTGATTGATTGTGCAATATATTATGCCAGCTTTTTTTCGTAATAAACTGCGGAATAATAACGGTCACACTATTATGATTTTCCTCCCCTTTTTCTTCAATCACATCTATAAATCTTCGCAATGGTCTAATTAAACTTCTATATTGTGAATGCAATGTTACTAAGCGAATATCCGGTCTGTAAGATCCCCATTTTTCTTCCATCCTTTTTTCACTTTCACGATCAAATGCAACATACACCGCAATAATGGTATCACCAACCGTTTCAGCATAGGCTAATGAGTTTTCCACTACTTTTGTTATTCCAGCAATAGGCAAAATCACAATATTCCCTTGTAATTTTTCTGTTTTATAGTGATGATCGAGACGTAATTGATTCGCTACATTATTATAATGATTATTAATACGGTGAAAAACATACACAATGATAGGTAAAAATAATAGTACCGACCATACTTGTGTAAATTTAGTTGTAAATAAAATAGCTAAGACAGTAAACGTAATAATTGCTCCAACTAAATTGATGCTTAATTTTAGTTTCCATCCTGTTGGTTTTTCTTTCAGCCATTTTATTATCATGCCAGACTGCGATAAAGTAAATGGAATAAACACCCCTACTGCATATAACGGGATTAGCATTTCTGTATCCCCGCCAAAAATAATAATTAAAAGTATAGAAGCAATGCCCAATGTTACAATCCCATTTGAATAGCCTAACCGATCACCGCGAATAGCAAATATCCTCGGCATATATTTATCAGCTGCCAAGTTCACTGCAAGTAAAGGAAATGCTGCAAAGCCGGTGTTAGCTGCTAACACCAATATAAGAGCAGTTGTTACTTGGATAAAATAATAAAAAACATTTCTTCCAAATACTTCTGATGCTATTTGGGAAACAACTGTTTCTTCTGCTTTAGGTGAAATTCCAAGGTAATACGCTAAAAACGTAATACCTGAAAATAATACAGCAAGAATAATTCCCATCATTGTTAACGTGCGAACAGCATTTTTTGCAGACGGTTCTTTAAAATTCGGGACTGCATTCGAAATAGCTTCTACTCCTGTTAGTGCAGAACAGCCAGAAGAAAAAGCTTTTAATAATAAAAACAAGCTCAAGCCAGGCACAACGGTACCAATTGGTGTATGTACTGAATCCGGCACTTCTCCATTCATTATTTTCCACAAACCAGTTCCTAATAAAATCAATAAAGCAAGCACAAATAAATAAACAGGATAGGCTAGAATCGATGCCGATTCGGTAACTCCTCTTAAATTTAAAATCGTAATAAACAAAACAAGCAGACAAGCAATCGGGACATTATAACCATGCATAGATGGAAATGCTGATGTGATTGCATCCGTTCCAGCAGTTACACTTACTGCCACTGTTAAAATATAATCAACTAACAATGATCCGCCTGCAATTAATCCCGCATTCTCTCCGAGATTATTTCTTGAAACAACATAAGCACCACCACCATGTGGATATGCATAAATGATTTGGCGATACGATAATATTAATGCGGTTAATAGAACAAGCACTCCCATTGCAATCGGAAGAGAATACCAATAGGCTAAAGCTCCAATACCTGCTAAAACTAGTAAAATCTGTTCTGTTCCATATGCAACTGAAGATAATGCATCGGAAGAAAGAATAGCTAATGCTTTTAATTTATTTAATTTTTGATCTCCTAATTCCCTTGTTTTCAATGGTTTGCCAATAAGTATTCTTTTTATTACCGTTTTATTCATGTTTCTTCCCCCATAAAACTCAGATTATAACCCATTCTTTCTACCCTACTCGAATTTTCATTTCTCTTTTTTCCCAACAAAAAAAGACCACAGAGGATTACCCGTGGTCGCTAATAACGATCATACGAATCATTCCCCTCTCTTAACGCTTACGGAGTTAGCTGTCGGATTCGGGCAGTTTGAGAGTTTACCCTACCTTTGATTTCAAAGGATTCACCCCAAGTACAATTTATGTACAAATGGTGGGTCCTCCGTTCCAATTGGACTCAGCGATTAAAGAACTTATTTTCTATGCAAGATATTACTCCTGAATACACCGAATGTAAAGGACTCAAAAACGGAAAAAAACGACAAAAATCTTCAAATTAAGCGATTAAAGGTGATTTATAAGGAATAAATAAATCAAATCTCTTTCTTACTCATTATTTCAATGTTTCTATAAACTTTATTAGTAAATAGTGAAAAATTATTAAATTTTTTTCACAGAAAACCCACATGGAAAGTAATTACGGAGATTAGAATAAAAGGCTGTTTTCTAAAAGTTTGTTGTTTTTGAATAAATAATAAACATTGTGAAAGCACTGAGCAGCCTGCATACACGTAGACTCCTGCGGGAAAAGCGAGAAAGACGAGACCCCACAGGAGCATAGCGACGGCAATGAAAAAGTGTTTTATTAGATAAATTATAGGTGAAACACTTAAATTTATTAGGGTAAAAATGGTATAGAGAGTTTGAAAATGACTATCATTTTGGTTAGGAGAGGCGTCCGCACGACTCCTGCGGGATTAGCGAGACAGGCGAGACCCTGCAGGAGCGTAGCGACGAAGCGGCTCGGCGCTCGCCCCGCGGAAAGCGTGTGGTAAGCCTCGGAAAACCGAACGAAAACCTCTTCGTTGCTTGGATTGTCACTACCTATATTTTGTAGCATTCACTTTTTCAGTGGCCTCAGCATAGCGACGAGGAGGCTCGGCACTCGTCCGCGGAAAGCGAAGTGTATTCAGGCTGCGGGGTAAATAACAACAATCTATACGAAAACAGCCAAATAAAAAGAGGGATTCTAAAAGGTAGTATACATCCTTTTAGAATCCCTCTAATTGAAAATTAATATGCTAGGCTAAATAAACCTTTAATATGAGTTAAGTAACGAACATTACTTGCTTCTTTCATTAAAGTTGCTGGCAGCCCTTTTAATGGTGTAGAGCTTGCACCAATGATCGCAACTCCGTCTTTACGGCCAAGACTTGCTAAAGTTCCTGAATTGATTGGACTAAATGATTCAAATGATTTGCCTTCAAGATAAGCAAATAGATTGTATCCAATTAATTCACCCATTTGCCAAGCAATTTGTGCTGTCGGTGGCGCTGGACGACCATCACCATCTGCAGGGAAGTATACAGCGCTATCTCCAGCTACAAATACTTCCGGATGTGATGTTGACTGTAAGAAATCGTTTACTGTTGCGCGGCCGCGGTTTACTTCTAAACCTGATTCGCCAACTAATGGGTTTCCTTGAACTCCACCAGTCCATACAAATGTATTTGTAACAATTTTTTGACCATCTTTTAAGTCAACTACATTGCCGGCTACATTTGTTACAGGCAATCCTGTTAAGAATGTTACACCACGTGCTTCCAAGCTTTTTGTTGCACGCTGAATTAAATCATCTGGAAGAACAGGAAGAATTTTCGGTCCTGCTTCTACAAGCAATAATTTAATTTCTTTGAAGTCTACACCATATTTTTTTGTTAAATTCGGAAGGATATCAGCAAGTTCACCAACTAGTTCTACACCAGTTAATCCGCCGCCGCCGATTAAGATTGTAGCATCTTCTTCTTTTTTTGTTTTTGCATATTCTTGAATACGCTCTTCTACATGCTTGTAAATTTTGTTTGCATCTTCAGCAGATTTTAATACCATGCTGTTTTCTTCCAAGCCTGGGATTCCGAAATATGCTGTTACGCTGCCTAATGCAACCACAAGTGCATCATAAGTAAGTTTTGAGCCGTCTGTTAAAACAATCTCTTTATTGTCAACAGAAAAAGAATCAACCGTTGCGATTTTTAAATCAACGTCTTTACCTTTTAATAACTTTTCAAGAGGCATTGCCACTGCTTGTTCTGCAACATTTCCAGCAGCAAGACGGTGTAATTCTGTAATAATTTGATGTGTTGGATATTTATTAATAACCGTAACTTTTGCCTGTTCTTTCGTATAAAATTTACGAACATTTTGAGCTGCTAAAAGTCCACCGTATCCAGCACCTAAAATAACGATATGTTTTGACATAGTTTAATCCTCCGTCCTTATTCCTTATCAAAAATAATGCTTACAGGCTGTCGACAAACGCTCGATTTCTTCGTTGTTCGCCTTACTCGGATGCTCATTACTGGGTAACAGAGGATGAACGACTAAGTACGTCACGTCCTGTGACAACGTCGTTCTGACCAACATCCTGTTGCCCGCCGCTCCTCCCAAGGCTTCACGCCTCGAAATACAAACGTTTTCGATCACCCTGCAGCTCCTGCAAAATATATTTTGTCTACCCTCTAATATTTACTTTTGCTGTTCTTTTTCTGACATAATTTGAAGGTAGCTTTGAGTAAATCGGAATAATTTTTGTGCTTGTGGGTCTTTTAACAATTTTAATAATCCAAATACTCCAATTGTTTCATTGCTTTGTTCAGCACGGTCTTTTGCTTCGATTGCAGTCGCAGCTACACCTTTAACTGAATGCACAACAGGCTCCATAATTTCTGTAATAGCGCCAACTGTGTCGCTTTTTAACACTTCGTCTGTTGAAACAGATTGAGCAAAATCATACGTTTTTGTTAAAACATTTACTAACTCTGTTATTTTTGGAAGTTGTTCTACTAACGTTGTCAATGATTCTTGAACTTCTGGCTTAAGTAGCTGATCTAACAAATCTTGACTTACTGTCAGTTGTTTTTCAGCACTAGTTTGCGTAGTTGATTCTGACATATACTAATTCTCCTTTTCCATAAGCATATTAAATGCCTAAATAGTTTTGGTTTTGTTTTACCGTACTTTTGTGATTTTATGCACAAAAGTTCGCAAACGAGAAGTATTACATTTTAAGGCACGAAAGCATTCCGTAAATAATAAATGGATAATAATACCAAACTATTAAATAGACTCTAACATAGGGCCCTTATTTAACTCCTTTAATATAATACCACTTTTTTATTAAAAATAAATGTGAGAATGACAAAATTTTAGATATTTTTTAGTAATTAAGACTTAAATCACTTTAGATTAAATTTTTGACATATATTTAGCACTTCTTACCCTATATTAGATGCGCACCAGTTTTCAGCTAAACTCCTCTTTTAATATCAAATTTCAATATCTACGACAATGCTGTCTATTCTGCCTACTTCTCGAATATACGCTGCCACTGCTTGATGCTCAGGGTTTGGTTTGTATAATTCAAGTGCTTGTCGATCTTCAAATCGAACCTTTAATACGACTTGATATTCTTTACTGCTGTCAGCAAAATTTAAACCTGCCTGCAAGTCGATTATACCCAACATTTTATTTCGTAAAGCCCGAAAACGTTTTATTACTTCATGTAGTTGTTCTTTCGTTGTCGTTTCGCTAAATTTTACAAGAACGATATGATCTATCATAATGTACCTCTTTCTTCGTATAAGTTTTCTTGTTTATTTTAACGAAAATTTTCAAGTCCATCAAATTAAAAAATAATTTGTCCGTTTTTTTTTGCCTTCGTATTTGTTTTTCCCGCCGCCGTTCCTCTCATTTGTACTGATTACCATGCAAGGAACTGGCAATATCGGATAAAAAAATCAATTAAGAAAAGCGCAGGCGCCGGAGCTAGACACTAAACTAGGTTCAAAATTTTATACTTTCTTATCTTTTGAAAAAATCCACAAGAAATATTTCCTGCGGATTTTTCACTTTCATGGAATTTACTTCTTGTCACTTAAATGGGATCCATGCTCAATTATTCTTTTGTAAATTCGATTGTACTTCTTACTGTATCTATCGGTCGAACTAATTTTTCAATTTGATCTCGTTTTGGTTCTAAAAACGGTGGTAAAGATAATTTTTCTCCGAGTGTTTCATATGGTTCATCTCCCATAAAACCAGGTCCATCTGTTGCAAATTCAAATAAAATATGTGGAGCTACTCTTACATATAAGGATTCAAAGAAATATCGGTTTACGTATCCAGATGTTTGGAATCCAAAGTTTTCCATCCTCTCAATCCATGATTGTAATACTTTTCGATCTTCCACACGAAAAGCTGCATGATGTACTGTTCCAAACCCTTGATGAGCTTGAGGAAGTGCAGCATTATGCTCAACAATTACTTGAGCACCATTTCCCCCTTCTCCTACTTCAAATAAATGAAGAGAATCTTCTTGTGCAATCTCTTTAAATTGCAGCACTTTTTCCATTATTTCTTTAAAATAATCGAAATTTGCAATGGTAATAAATACAGGCCCTAAACCCGTTATTGCATATTCTAAAGGAACAGGTCCCTTTTGCCATGGCGTGCCCGAAACAACCCCTTCATTTTTTTCATCTGAAATTAACTGATACTGTTGATCATCAAAATCGACAAATGAAAGTGTTTTTTTGCCGAACCGCTCCTTTATGCCACTGTGTTTTATTTCTAACCGATCGAAACGTTTCACCCAATAATCGATTGCTACATCCGTTGGAACACGGAAAGATGATTTCGAAATTTCGTTCGTACCATGAACACCTTGAGGAATTCCCGGAAAATCAAAAAAAGTCATATCCGTACCTGCATTTCCCCTATCATCAGCAAAAAACAAATGATACGTTTGGATATCATCTTGATTTACTGTTTTTTTTACTAAACGCATCCCTAAAATATTGGTGAAAAACTGATAATTTTTTTCCGCACTGCTTGTAATAGAAGTAACATGGTGTATCCCTTTTAATCCATTCATCGTAATTCCTCCTAAACTTTATTTACTAGAATTATTCCCTAAATCATTCTTTATGTTTTCAAATTCATATATCTTTAATTAAAATATTTTTATTTCGAGATAAATATATCATGGTGAATTATTCCTTGTCAAGAAAACGAAATAATTAATTCTGTGTTGAACCTTATATAGTTTATTCTTCGATAAAAATAGATAGAGTGCTATCCACTTTGTAGGAAGCACTCTAAATGTATGTAAAATTATGAAGACAGTAATGGAATGGTAATTTCAAATGTTGTACCTTGATTTATTTTACTGTGTATTTTAATGTCTCCATGTAAATTATGAATGATTTTAAAACAAACCATTGTGCCTAAACCGGTCCCTTGATCTTTAGTTGTATAAAAAGGCGAACCGAGTCTTTTTATTTGTTCCTTTGTCATTCCCTTTCCTGTATCTGTTATTTGAATTTCAATATTACCTCCTCTTTTTTCGGCATTTATAATCAGCTCTCCTTTCTCTTCAATTGCTTCTATGCCATTTTTCATTATATTTAAAAGAACTTGACTAATTTCATTACTATTTGCTTCTATATAAAAGGATCTATTCACTTTATTTATTATCGTCACATTATTTAAAAGAGCGAACGACTCTGCTACTTCTACGACATGAAAAATAATTTCTTTCATATCAATCTGTTCTGGAGATGACACTTTCGTTTTAGCAAGAGACAAATAATCATTGATAATGTTTTCAGCTCTTAATAATTCTGACTGAATTAAATCAATGGAACTGACCTGTTTTGTCGTTAAATTCGTGTCACTTTTCAACAATTGAATAAACCCTTTGACAACCGTTAGTGGGTTGCGAATTTCATGGGCAACGGAAGCCGCCATTTCTCCAATTATTTTTATCCTTTCTGATTGTTGTATCTTCACTTTATTTAGTTCTTTTTCTTGCAACGTTTCGATAATATAAATAACTATAATGATCGTTACAATATGAGATACGTAAAAATAGGCAATAAAACTTGGCAATACCTCTTCTTGTACTTTTCCCGTGTACAAAACAGCCAGTATAATGAGTGAATTACTTATTAATGTGAAAATTACACTGGCGATTAATTTATTTCTGAAAAGAAGGAGTTGATATTTTTTTATAAAAAAAAGAACAAAAAAAGATGCAAACGAATAACAAATGATCGTAATGAAAAAACCTGCATTAACGCCCAATAAAAATCGATACACAAAAATAACAATGGTAGTTATTATCCCGACCTCATAACCGCCATAAAAGAAAGAGATTAGCCATGGGATGGCACGCAAGTCATAAAAATGGCCTGGAGCAAGCTTTAACGGAAAACTCATAGAAAGAATAACTGTTAACGAGCAAAATAATCCTAATATGTACTTCTTATCTTTATCTAACTCCTTTTTGTAAAAATAATTATAATAAAGCAAAGCAGGCACTAGGACAATTAACAAAGTTAATAAATAATTATCAAATCTAAACATTTTGCCTCCTCTTTTTCAACATTATTGCTGCTTTATATTCACCCATATTCCTTTATATCGTATCGCTATTTCTATCAGAATTTAATAGAATCGTTTCTTTTTATACAGATAAAAAGCCATTCTTACATTAAAATGGCTTTTATCAAATATATACGCTTTAGAAATAAATTTTTCCTGCTTTTTCATTTAAGAAACTAATAAAATATATCACTGCCAATAAACAGCTGCTCATCCTATTATAGGTTATTGCTACTTTTTTTTCTTAAGATGCCATTCTTCAGACGCTTCCATCTGCATATTTGCATGAACGTTTGTCAACAGTTCTTTCTGCTTTTTAAAAATTTCTGATTTCGTTGATACAGCTCTTATTTTTTTTACAAATAAATAGATAACAGTATACATCACTACTAAAATAATTCCTGCGACAAGTCCTGCTCCTTGACCTTTCACTAATGGCATGCTGCCAATAACGGCTAATAAGCTTATTAACACAAGGTAGGAAGAATAAGGATAGCCTGGAAACTCCTTTATTTCACTTATCCAATTGCCTTTCCTCCGATATTTATAATGCGTGGCCATAATTACGACATACGTAAACAATAAAGCAAATCCACCTGAACTGACTAAAAAAACATAAATTTTTTGAGGAAGAAAGGTACCTAATCCCAATCCAATGAGCATACCTACTCCTGAAAATAATATTCCTCTATATGGAACATCTTTTTTACTTTTTATCCAAGAGGGAGCATGACCTTCATCAGCAAGAGAGCGAATCATTCTGCCAAGACCAAACATCGATGCAAGCATGGTAGACAATATCGCTGTTACAAGTACGATATTGATGATCAAGCCTGCCCATCCGAGACCATATCTTGATAGCGCTGCAACCATCGGACTAACCTCTTCCGTTAAAGAAGCAGTTGGTATTAGCGGCAATAATACAGCAATCGTTAAAATATAAAGGCCAATCAACATTACCACTGTATAAAAAATAGCTTTTGGCACTGTTTTATGTGGATTCTTCGTTTCTGATGCTGCTAAACCAATTATTTCAAACCCCGCATATGTAAAGATAACAATTAACATACTTCCTGCAATGCCGCCGATTCCAGCAGGAAACCAAGCCTCCGTTGCTAAAGCACCAACCCCGACTCGTGGAGCTCCTGGCATGAAACCAACAATTAGTAAAACAGCAAATATAATAAACCCAATTAGAGCAAGAAGTTTAATCGCAGCAAGACCGCTTTCCAATTTGCTTAATCTTTCTGCACCTAATAAGTTTACTAGCGTTACAGCAATGATTACACCTGAACCTATCAGCAGCACGCTTGCTCCAGGAAGCCATTCTCTTAAAAGGATGGCGACTGCCGTTGCCTCACTCGACATTGCTAAAACTATTCCTGTCCAGTAAACCCAACCGACTACAAATCCGACACCAGGTCCAAACGCCTTTTCTGCAAAAGTCCGGAAAGAACCTGGAGCAGGATCTGCTATAGTCATTTCAGAAAGAGCAGCAAGGATAAAATAGACTAAAATGCCTCCTACTATATAAGAAATAAGGATAGATGCACCTGCCTGCTTTATTCCAATCGCTACTCCTAAAAAGAAGGAACCTCCTATGACTGTTCCTAACGCCATCATTGTCAGCTGCCATGCTGAAATCCCTTTTTCCATTCCTAAATCCCCCTTATTTCGATCGTTTGTTTAGATTATTTCCATTTACGCATCGAAATATGAGGATAGGAATATTTTATTAATAGTTAAGAGTGTAGACAAAGTATAAAACTGCAAACTTTCAAGCCGATTAAAACCAATTGTTTGTTGACAGCTTATATTGTTTATTTACTTCCCTTTTTCTTATTAAACAAATACATTTGCATATCCTCATACTCTTTCTCTCCAATAATGCCTAAGCATTTAAAAAGATAGGAGTATGCATAGATTTTATTTTGAATACGTCCGCTTTGTTTCATTAGTATCACCCCTACTTTATTAATATTAATCGGAAGCAAAAAAGTTTCCTTAATACAAAAAAATAGGCTAAGATAGACAACACATGCCTACCTTAGCCTATTTTTTTATTAATTTTCTATTTCTATTTTACACTTTTTATCTAGTTGGGAAACCAAATACATATTGCGGCGGAATTGTCGTTTCTTTTTGAAGCTGCGCTGCTGCCTCTAATGTCCAATAAGGATTTCTTAGCATTGCTCTGCCTACAGCTACAAGGTCTGCTTCTTCGTTTCCAACGACAGCATTCGCAAGCCCTGGTTCATCTAACCTTCCTACTGCAATAACGGGAACATTTAATTTTTCTTTAAAAGCTCGTGCTAATGGTACTTGATATGCCACATGAGTGCCTGGTTTTCCTGCCGCTGCGATTGGACCCTCTCCTCCAGCGCTAATATGGAAAAGATCTACGCCTGCTTCTTTATATTGTTTCGAAAACTCGACGCTTTCATGAATATCATAACCACCTTCTACATATTCTTTTGCAGATACACGCATAATTAATGGCATGTTTTCAGGCATCACCTTTTTGGCGGCTTTAATAACTTCTACGCCAAATTTTGTTAAGTCTTCACCATATTCATCCTTTCTTTTATTTGTTAACTTCGAATGAAATTGATGAATTAAGTAGCCATGTGCACCATGCAGCTCAATTGTATCCACTCCCGCTTTTACAGCACGTTCAACTGCTTGTTGAAATTTCTCTACCATCCCTTTTACTTCTTCTGTTGAAAGCTCTTTAGGTGTTTTTGACTTTTCGTCAAAAGCAATCGGAGATGGTGCAACAGGCGTTTCTGCATCTTCTGCTTTGCGGCCTGCATGGGCTATTTGAATACCAACTTTTGCACCGTATCGATGACATGCATCCACAATACGAGCTAATGCAGGAATTTGCTCATCGGACCATAAACCTAAATCAAAATCAGTTATGCGGCCATCTGGCTCGACATCAGTCATTTCTATAATTATTAAACCAGCACCGCCAATTGCTCGGCTTACATAGTGCACATAATGCCAATCTGTTGCAATGCCATCTTTATTTGCAACAGAATATTGACACATCGGCGGCATAACGACACGGTTTTTTAATTCCAATCCTTTAAAAGAAAACGGGCTAAATAAATGTTCCATTTTTATAATTCCTTCTTTCTTTCATGAATGTATGCTCATGCATATAAAATATCATCGATTTACAAACGAGTCAAATGATAACACTTAATGTATGCTGTTCAATTTACAGAAAGGATCTTTTGGTATAGATTGTTTGTTATCTAACCGCAGCCTGAATACACTTCGCTTTCCGCGGACGAGTGCCGAGCCTCCTCGTCGCTATGCTCTGCTTAAGTCTCGTCTTTCTCGCTTTTTCCGCAGGAGTCTACGTGTATTCAGGCTGCTCAGTGTTTCAACCATGTTTATTATTTTATTTAAAAACAACCAACTTTTAGAAAACAGCCTTCGTTTATACATTTTCCGTTAATTGCTGCGTCACCTCTTTAATATCTTGCTGAAGTTTTTTTGAGGAAAGAGCAGTTGCAAGCGTCTGATGAAAGGTTTCATTTGCTGCTTGTAGTTTTTCTTGTCCATAAGATGTCAACGAAGTGTAGATTCCTCTTCTGTCATCTTGACAAATATGCCTTTCTAGCGCCCCACAGCTTTTCGCTTCCATTCTTGCAACAAGCCTCGATAACGCACTTTGACTTAATCCAACCATTTCATGCAGCTGCTGCAGCCTTAATTTTTTATCAGGAGCTTTTGATAAAAATAATAGCACATAAAATTCCCTTAAGCTTAATGTATGTGCTTCTTGTAAAGCACTTTCCAACTCATTTGCCAAATTGGCCTGAATTTGTGTAAAAGACAGCCAGCTTTCTAGTAATCGATTTTGCTCGTTTAATTTCATGTTATCTCCACCTGTATTCGAATAAACTATTGCAAACGGTCTTATACCGTTTGCACCTTGTTAATAATTAATTGTAACCACTAAAACTTTTACTAGTCAAATACAATATGATAAGAAAAGCGCAAGCGCCTTGCTCAGCCCCGAAGAAAAATGTTCATTTGACTCGAAAAGTGCTTTTTACTTTTAGAGGCAAAGGGTTATTTTTCACAGGGGCTAGGCACTGTAGCTAGACACTCATCTAAGTTCAAAAGTTTTATGCTTTCTTATCTTGAAAAAAGAGGATATTCTAATTATTTTCATTAGAATATCCCCTATCCTTCAATTTTTACCCTCTACCTGCTTGAAAAGATGGATATTTTGTCATGCCTCCGTCTGCAAATAAAGTAATGCCTGTTACATAACTCGATTCAGTGGAGGCCAACCATGCTGCAACAGCCGCAATTTCTTCTGGTTCTCCAATATAGCCTAAAGGAATCATACTTTCTACATCTTTACGTTTTTTTGGATCTGCAAATTTTTCTGCATTAATCGGTGTATTAATGGCACCAGGACCTATACCATTTACGCGGATTCCTTTTGGAGCATATTCCAATGCTAATGTTTCTGTTAACATTTTTATTCCGCCCTTACTTGCAGCATAATGAACAAATGTCGGCCATGGGATTTTTTCATGAACACTAGACATGTTAATAACATTTCCTTTTATTTCATTTTCGATAAAGTATTTTATTGCTTCACGACTTCCTAAAAATGCGCCTGTGAGATTGGTTTTGATCACTTTTTCCCAATCCTCTATAGACAATTGATGAGACGGAACAGCATTTTCGATTCCAGCATTATTAACAAAAATATCTAGCTTTCCAAATTGCTCTATTGCAGTACTGACAAGGTTTATAACATCCTCTTCTTTTGTTATATCTCCTTTTGCAATAACAGCTTTTCCTCCAGCTTCTTCTACTTCCTTTTTTACAAGCAATGCTTCTTCCTTTTTTGAGAGATAATTTATCACGACATGACATTTTTCTTTTCCAAAACGAACTGCCATTGCCCGACCCAGCCCTGTAGAACCGCCAGTAATGACAACTACTTTCTCTTGTAGGTCTGAATACAAAATAAATCCTCCTCCATAAATTATCTTTTAGCTAGTCCTAAACATACTACCCCAATAATAATGAAGATAATCCCTATTCCGATAAAAACTAATTGACGCTTCGTTTTCTTTTCTTTTAATAAAAAAATTCCACCTAGTGTTGAAATGACAACACCTGTTTGCGATAAGGAAAAGCTGATTGCCACCCCAACCTTTGGTTGAGAAATAAATAAAAACATATTTCCTGCTGCCCAAAAAAGACCAGGGAAAATATTAAAAATCGCATACTTATTATAAGGTTTATGTTTATATGTAATAATAAAACCGCCTATAAACATTCCGATTGCTTGTGGAAATAATGCAGACCAGCCATCCACTTCAAAAAAACGAGCAATTACTGCATAACCTAAATATCCTACCGTTGAGAAAAGAAGCGTAATCACGCCCTTTTTAAACGTAGTATTTTCTTCCTTGCTTCTATTTTTATCATAAGAGGTGAGAATAATTCCACTTAAAATACATATAATGGCGATTACGCCAAATAGAATGGTTTTTAACGTTGTCCATTCGTGAAAAATCAAGACTCCAAATAGTGTAGTTGAAACAATTTGCAACCCAGTAGAGATAGGCATCGTTTTGGATACACCGATATACTCAATTGATTTGAATTGATTACTTTGTCCAAAAGCCCAAAAAATACCGGAGATCACCCCAACAATAAAAATAGTTGTGTTTAATTGAGGTTGGGCGAATAGATAAATAATAGTAGAAAATAACAACGCTCCTATCGTTGTACCTAAAGTTTGACTATAAGCTCCCCCTCCAATTTTTACATTTAGTAACACAATACTTCCCCAAAAAATAGCGGGAAGAATAGCTAAAAATAAATCCACTGTCATCTAACCTCTTTCTATCCTTATACTTTAGTTATTACCTTTGTTCATCTACTTTAATCAGATGAAAATGGTACAAAATATGATTATTTTACTATGTTCCACTAATAAAAACATAACATAGAAAGCGGTTAACGAGTAGCAATTTTTGCAATTATTCTATTATATTCGACATAACTTTCCAAATTACCCATGTTTGCTTATTGCATCGAGGAGAGTGAAATATATATTAAGGCTTGGGACTGGCACTAGCACATCCATCAAACTACAAGCATTAAAAAAAGGCAGTATTTTTCCGATAACATCGAAAAATACCGCCCATTATATATTAGACTACATGAAAAGAGATTTATTCTATCAATCTAGCTATTTTTATTCTGCACTAACTAATATTTTCACTTGATTTTTTTCGGTAAGTAAAGCTTCGAAACCTTGATCTACTACATTATCTAACTTTATTTTTTTTGTTACTAATGTATCTGCAGAGAAATAGCCTTTTCTCATTAAGTTCATAACAGATGGGAAAATATCACGATAAGCTATAGTTCCTTTTACTGTTTTTTCTTTGATAACAATGTCATTGGGAAGGATTTCTGCTGGTTTTTCCCAAATACTTACGATTATTGTTTCACCAGCAATTTTTGTTGCTTGAATTGATTGTTTTAAAACAACTGGCACACCTGTTACTTCAAATGAAACATCTACTCCACCATTTGTTCGGCTTGCAATCTCTGCAACTACATCTTCATAGTCTGCTGGACTAATAACTGTTGCTCCAAGTTCTTTTGCTTTAACTTGACGTTCTGGAGATAGTTCAATAGCATAAATATCGGTTGCTCCTGCTGCTTTTAATGCTTCAATAGTAAGCAACCCGATTGGTCCGCATCCAAACACTGCAGCAGTATCGCCTGCTTTAATTTTACTTGAGCGAACAGCATACAATGCTACTGCTGATGGTTCTACTAAAGCACCTTGCTCATAAGATAATTCATCCGGTAATTTATGTAAAAGCTCTTCATCGACGGTTACATATTCAGAAAAACCGCCGCCTCCGCCAGAAAGGCCTATAAAGCCCATATTATCATCTAAATTGTATGCACCTTGATGGCCATGTGTTGCAACAATTGGTTCTACTACGACGCGGTCACCCACTTTATAATTTGTAACACCTTCTCCAATTTCCAACACTTCACCAGAAAATTCATGTCCTAAAGTTATTGGTGCTATATCCTTTGTTAACGGATGCGGCTTATCAACTGGAATAAAAATAGGACCGCCTAAATATTCATGTAAATCACTTCCGCAAATTCCACACCATTTTACTTTTAATTTCACTTTTCCTGGTTCTACTTGTGGTTCCTCTATTTCTTCTAAACGTATATCCTTCTGCTTATACCATCTTAAAGCCTTCATGTTCTTACATCTCCTTTGCTTCATGCTATATGTATATTAAAACATATATAGCATATTAAAACGCTTATTTTCCATAAAGTTACTAATTTTGACACAAATTCTCTATCACTTAAAGGCCTTTAAGTCTTTTCATCATAACGAAACATTTTTATTATATTATATATTACAAGTATGGTAAATTTAATTATAATTAACTTTAATTACCTATTACTTAACTACAGGTGGGGATTTAGATGAATATGGAACAGTTGTATTACATTGTGGAAATTGCTGAAACAGGCTCCTTAAAAGCTGCTGCCGAAAAACAAAATATAACGTTGCCAGCGTTAAGTCAGGCAGTAGCAAAACTAGAAAAAGAGATAAATATTGAATTATTTCACCGATCAAGAAATGGATCGTATCCAACAGAAGAGGGTCAGCGTCTTATTAATATCGCCTCAGAAGTAATAATGAAACTACAAGAGTTTAGGAACGAAGCGGAAAGCTATACAAATACGTTAAAAGGTGAAATCAAGATTGCAACGTTTCCAGGTCCAATGGAAGTATTAGTTGAGTTAATAACTGCCTTTAAGAAAGCATATCCTTTTATTCGTGCTTCCATTGATGAAAATAATTCCCAAACGATTATGGATAGGGTATATCACCAAGAGGTTGATATCGGCTTGCTTATATATACAGACGATGATATAGAAAAAAATAAACAACTTGTATTTAATAGACTGCTAGATGGTCATATGATCGTTGCAGTTAACAAAAAATCACCACTAGCTAAAGAATCGCTTATTACAAAAGAAATGTTAAAAAACCAGTCTATTATTCTTTACAATGATCATTGTATTACTGAATTTATAAAAAACTGTGACTTTCTTGCAAATAACATGGAAATTCTATTCACCACAAATAACGTTGAAACGATTCGCAACGCGTTGGAAAAAAATACGGCTATAAATATCGGCTTTGATTATTCCTTTGAAACGGTTACAGGATTATCCAATAGTGACAAATATGTCACCATTAACTTTGCAGAATCACTAGATAAAACATACTATTTCGGATACGTTTATGCGAAAAACAAAACATTATCACAAATTTCAAAAGAATTTATTTATCGATTAAATAAGTCTATTTGCGGACTGATTACAAATAGATAGAGGCAGACTATATTATTTAGTCTACCCTTAAAAGAAGTTCCGCAGCGTGAATACACTACGCTTCTTGCTTAGCGAGCGCCGAGCCGCTTCGTCGCTACGCTCCTGCAGGGTCTCGTCTGTCTCGCTTTCTCGCAGGAGTCTTCGTGTATTCACGCTGCTCTGCGCTATAAATGTGGAGGCTGCTTCTTTCCATGCGCCATGGTGCAAATTTTGCATGGGTGTCTACCCCGAATTATTTCGTGCTTTGTATAAAATATGTTTTTTTCGTTAACAGAAGTATTGGTTTTCATTAGGAACGTAAAACACTGCCGATAAAAAATGACAATATCCTGATGTCTTCGACGGCAATGTTCATCTAAAACTTCGAAGCCCCTTTATCATTCTGTTAAATGATAAAGGCGCTTCATTCTCTTTTTTATAACTTTCTCCTTTTTGATGGTGCTGATGAAACAATAAAATAACTAATCACTAATACTAAGATTGCACATGTATATAACAGGGTATGTACAGGATTATCATGGTACACAATAATTAAACGCACCATCGCCGTTATGCCAATATAAAGAAAATAACGCAGTGGAAAATGATAATTTTCTTGAAAATATTTAACAATCATCGCGATAAACTCAAAGTATAAAAAGAATATCAATATTCTTTCTAACAGCTCGTAATGGCTTTTCTGTTCTTGGAGAAAGATAGAAAAACGAACAAAATAATAAATTTCTCTACTCATTAAAATACTTAATGTAACGGCAAGCAGCACTAATGATATATTAAGGATCAGTTGAAGAATGAATGAAAGCTTTATCTGTCTTTTTGGTGATTTTTTTTCCACTTTTCTTGATTCCACAATATTCCTCCAAACTAGATATTTTTTCTATATTGTTATTTTACATATAAATGACTTTTCATCATAGAAAAATATACTGAAGGTCCATTAATCCTGAAAAGTTTTTTATTACAACTGAAAATAATTCTACTTTGAAATTTAATCCTCAAATAAATGAATCAACTGTTCTGCTGTATAGGTTGGCGGCTGTTCTATCGCATCTTGTAGATGATAGAGAATAATGGATATTACAATTCCTGATACATAATAACCGAATAATATCTTATCTTCCTTTTCTTCAACTGTATATGCATAATAGTCGGTGAACTGATAAAACATTTCTGCTAGTGGATTTGGCATGCCGCAATCTTTATGAATAAAACTGAAAATGCTAGTATGATCAGATAAGTATGTAAATAATTGATCCAGCTTTTGTTCAATTTGTTGTGTTGTGATGCTTTCTTGGTTGGCGGGAACAGCACAACATTCTATTAATTCCGAACATTCTTTTTTAATAATTGCTTTAAACAAATCTTCTTTACTAGCATAATAGTTATAAATAGAGGCTCGGCGAATGTTACTTTTTTTTGCAATATCTGAAATCGTAATAGCAGAATAATTTTCCTTTTCGATCATTAATTCTATAAATGCGTGATGCACTGCTTCTTCAAATGGATTGCATGGATGATTACTTGTTTTCTTTGTACAGACTGGATTTCCAATTATCCAATCCAGTTGATTTTGATATTGTAATTTGTGAATCTTTTCACAAATATATTCAGGTGACAAAATCCTTTCTTCGTTCAACCAATACAAACAAACGGAATAATAATATAATGCATGATAATGGGCAGATAAATCATGTTTTTGTGCAAGGGAATCACCTTGTTCTTCTACACAACTTTGCAGGAAAAATTGATGAAAATTAACAAACGGAGCTTTGTTTCTATTCATTAATGTTTGAAAAAAGAAACGGTGTTTCATGATAAAATGTAGAACAGATTTTTCTCTTTTATTTTGCTGATTTACAGTTTTGCTCTTTTTCTCTTGTAGAGATTTAGCAATTGTTTGCTTTAATTCTTTTTTCATACCTTCAATAATATCATTAAACAGAGCATATTTATCTTTATAATATTGAAACATAATACTTCGGCTTACATGTGCTTGTTCTGTAATTTCTTTTGTTTTTATATAGCGTATATCTTTTTTCATTAGCAAGTCCATCATCGTTTGTTTTAAATTCATAATTGCTCGTGAGTCTATTTCATTTGTACATGACATTATTCTTCCCCCTATTGATAATAAAACACTTTTTCATTAGGAATATGTCGCAACACTCTTCTTTTCTGTTTTCTTTCATAAGGAAAACTATAATTGTTTAACATCCAATATATTCTATAAAACGGAAGAAACAGGTAAACACTCCACCTTATTGTTATACCATAATATACCATATTAAAAAATGACGATTTTGTGAACACAACTAAAAATTTATTTGGGATATGTACTTATTCAAGTATAATCGCAAAACGAGACAAGAAGTTAAAGTAAGGGTAGAATGATATTTATAGTTTAAAATAAAGGCTCTGTTAATGCTATTGTTGATTTTCAAAAGGTCAGGGAATCCACTCCCTTTCCGCGGAAAGCCTAGTGTATTCACGCTGCGGAACTTCTTTTCAAGGTAGCCAAAATATTCATTTTGAGGAGGAATTTTATGCTGACAGGCAAAAATATTTTATTGATGGGAGGAGATTTCCGCCAAAAAGAAGTCATAAAAACATTAGCTTCATTACAGGCAACCGTTTATTAATTGGTTTTGATGAACTAGAATATGTAGCTGACAATGTCATTTATGTAAAAAACACAGAGGCCGCTTTCAACATCATGGATGGGATTCTTTTACCTATTCCAGGCGTAAATGACAGCGGGGAGATTGAATCAAGTTTTTCATCGTCAGAAATTTTTTTTACCAACGAAATGTTGGAACAAACAAAAGAAGACTGTGTTATTTATACGGGAATCATCACCCCTTTTTTACACCAATTAGTAGAGAAAACCAATAGAAAACTAGTAGCTCTTTTTCATAGAGATGATGTTGCCGTTTTAAATTCTATTCCAACTGCTGAGGGTGCATTAATGCTTGCTATTCAGCACACAGCTTTTACTGTGCATCATGCAAAGGTGATGGTTTTAGGTTTCGGGAGAGTCGGCACAACAGTAGCGAGAGTTTTTTCGGCTGTTGGTGCGAAAGTGAGTGTATGTGTGCGGAAGCCTGCTGATGCTGCCCGAGTGAAAGAAATGGGATTAACGCCTGTATTCATGCAGAATCTGTCTAATATTACAGCAGAAATAAATATTTTCCTAAATACAATTCCTTTTTGCATTTTAGATGCTGCTATTATTTCCCGCATGTCAAAAGATACCCTTATTATTGATCTTGCTTCTAAGCCAGGAGGAACGGACTTTGCTTTTGCCAAAGAAAAAGGAATCAAGACGATATGGGCATTAGGGCTGCCGGCAAAAGTTGCACCAAAAACAGCTGGAGAGATTATCGGGAATGTTCTGTCTGAATTAATGCAAGAAGCATAATCTTTAGACAGCTCAGTAATTAAATAAAGGAACGAACATATTTACTCAATGATTCGTTCCTCTTACTTTACCTATCAAGATTTTAAGATATCATCAATTTTTAAAAGCTCTTCTTCGCTAAAATCAAGATTTTGTAAAGCTGCTACATTATCTTCAATTTGGCTGACTTTGCTTGCTCCAATTAAAGCAAATGTGACTTTTCCTCCGCGAAGCACCCATAAAAGGGCCATTTGTGCAAGACTTTGACCTCGCTCACCTGCAATTTCATTGAGTTTTTTTACACGATGAATGATTTCTTCTGTGACTTGATTTTCTCCTAAGAACCCTGTTGGTTTTGCTGCTCGCGAATCAGTTGGCACTCCTGACAAATATTTATTTGTTAATAAACCTTGTGCCAACAGGCAGAAAGCGATAGATCCGACGCCATTTTCCTCTAAAACATCCTGCAGTCCATCTTCTATCCATCTGTTAAACATGGAATAGCTAGGCTGATGGAGAAGCAGAGGAGTTCCTAATTCATTTAATATTTTTACTGCTTCTTTCGTTTGTTCCGTACTATAACTGGAGATGCCTACATACAATGCTTTTCCTTGACGCACGATCTGATCAAGCGCTCCCATTGTTTCTTCCAACGGAGTATCAGGATCTGGACGGTGAGAATTAAATATATCAACATAATCTAGACCCATTCTTTTTAAGCTTTGATCAAGGCTTGCAATCAAATTTTTTTTAGAGCCCCATTCACCATAAGGACCTGGCCACATATAAAACCCAGCTTTTGAGGAGATGATCATTTCATCTCGATAAGGAGCAAAATCTGTTTTTAACATTTTTCCAAACATTTCTTCTGCAGAGCCTGCTGGGGGACCATAATTATTGGCAAGATCAAAATGCGTAATGCCTAAATCAAATGCCCTTCTAAGCATGGCTCGGCCATTTTCATATGTATCTACTCCGCCAAAATTATGCCAAAGTCCTAATGAAATTGCCGGAAGCAATAAACCTGAACGCCCAGTCCGATTATATTTCATCGATTCATAGCGATTTCCGTCTGCTTTATAAACCATTGTATCCTCTCCTTATTTTCAACAAATTGGACATAAAATGAACTTTAAAATCAAGCGCTTTCATTTCTTCTATCATACTATGCATCTTTCATTTTTACTAGCAGGATAAAAAAAGTAGCACAAACCATGCCTTGGTCTGTGCTACTAACTTAGTATGTTTTGTCTA
>NZ_JBQRKO010000036.1:0-24134 GCF_052318935.1 Niallia sp. 01092
ATTTGATTAAAAAATTTATTTTAAATAATAGGATTTCGAAAAGCGAGAAGTTCAAGGAAGCGATTGAGTGAGCACCGGATCGTATATAAATACGTGAGGATGTGAGTGAAAGAGCTGACGAAGAAATTCGATGCTTAGCGAAAACCGTAAATTATGGCTCAGTAGCTCAGTTGGTAGAGCAAAGGACTGAAAATCCTTGTGTCGGCGGTTCGATTCCGTCCTGAGCCACCTTTCTAAAAATGGAGGGG
Source organism: Niallia sp. 01092 (assembly GCF_052318935.1). Taxonomy (NCBI): domain Bacteria; kingdom Bacillati; phylum Bacillota; class Bacilli; order Caryophanales; family Bacillaceae; genus Niallia; species Niallia sp. 01092. Next base: position 249 of record NZ_JBQRKO010000036.1, read on the forward strand.
TAGCGAAGTGGCTAAACGCGGCGGACTGTAAATCCGCTCCTTAGGGTTCGGCGGTTCGAATCCGTCCCCCTCCACCATTTATAAATATAGGGGTATAGTTTAAAGGTAGAACAGAGGTCTCCAAAACCTCCGGTGTGGGTTCGATTCCTACTACCCCTGCCAATATTAATTATGGCGGATATGGCGAAGTGGTTAACGCATCGGATTGTGGCTCCGACACTCGTGGGTTCGATTCCCATTATTCGCCCCATTTAATTATCACATTATTTTAATTTATGAATATATTACTATTGGGCTATAGCCAAGCGGTAAGGCAACGGACTTTGACTCCGTCACTCGTTGGTTCGAATCCAGCTAGCCCAGCCATTTCGCGGAAGTAGTTCAGTGGTAGAACACCACCTTGCCAAGGTGGGGGTCGCGGGTTCGAATCCCGTCTTCCGCTCCAAGAGCATCATGGCGGCATAGCCAAGTGGTAAGGCAGAGGTCTGCAAAACCTTTACCACCGGTTCGAATCCGGTTGCCGCCTCCATAATTTAAATTGAAATTGCTTATAAGATAGTTTATATATTATTACGCCGGGGTGGCGGAACTGGCAGACGCACAGGACTTAAAATCCTGCGGTAGGTGACTACCGTACCGGTTCGATTCCGGTCCTCGGCATTATTTATAATTATAAGCAGCTCGCCGGTGTGGCGGAATTGGCAGACGCGCACGACTCAAAATCGTGTTCCTTCTGGAGTGTCGGTTCGACCCCGACCACCGGTATATTAAATTAAAGAGAAACCTAGTAAAGTCAATGCTTTGAGCAATCAGAGTGTTGGCTTTTTTGTCTTTTAGTGTAAAGCGTGGAAAAATTGTACGAAGATTTTCAGATACTATGAGCAAAATCTAATTCTTTTAAAGGTCTTTAAAAGCGATAGAAGAAGTTAAAAGATAAAACTATTTAATATATTATTTATTAGATAGACACTTATAAATATGTTTTTAATACTTCTGAGTTATAACACTATAAACTAGTCTAGCAACCATTATAAAAGGTCGCTAGACTTATTAACCAGTTCGGAAAAGTTTTATCATCAATCCGCCTGCTTCTTTTTAACGCAAAAGTGGAAGACTTCCAGTTAGTTTATTAATGCTCTTTTTTTCTCCATATAGAGCAATGCCAAGATACCGCAAGTCATTTATAGTGGATGAAGCGATTTTCGCGGTATAGTCATCGTAATGTTTTGATATTTGAGCCACGTTAGAAAAATCGACAAGCAGAAGATCAGGAAATTCAGCAGCAACTTTATCTCTTAATAATTTAATTAGACTTCCTGAACCCTTTAGTATAGGAATGGGTGTGTTTGTAATCCCTTCATGAAGCTGTCCTTCCCCGTCAACTACGGCTGGTCCAATAAGTCCCTCTATTTTCTTCCCAACCGTTAATGCCAGTACAGCAGATGTATTGGCAATCAAGCCGATTGGCAATTCAGAATCAATTACCATCACGCATTTTTTATTTTGTAAATCCATTTGCTAATGCTCCTTTTTTTCTTAACTTGATTTTGCTTTCTGAAATACCAAGTCCAGCTAATGTAAGAATTGTCCCTAATACAGACAGCCATGTCATTTGTTCGTGTAAGACGATGGTAGATGTAATTACCGTTATAACAGGGACCATGTAAATATAAATGCTGGTTTTAATTGTCCCTAATGCTTTAATGGCGAAGTTCCATGTAACAAAGCAAAGAGCAGAAGCCCCAAGTCCTAAGAATAAAAGATTGAATATGGAAACTGGGCTGACAAATTTCTCCAGTTTTAACTGGAAGTCAGACAGAAAGACGGCAGGAATCATAAATAAAATTCCGTAAAAAAACACCCTTCTTGTCGTTTGAATCGTATGATATCCGTAACTGCTAATTTTTCTCGTCAATACAGAATAAATTGCCCAAACTAGAGTAGCTGCTACTGCTAATAAATCACCCAATGGGTTTAGTTGAAAATTCGAAGATCCACTAAAGTTAATAAGGAAAATGCCGGTCATTGCAATAACAAATCCTAAGAAAAAATTAATCCGTAACGGTTCATCTTTTATAAATAGATAGTTTAGGATGGCCGTAAAAAATGGTACAACGGAACATATTACCCCTACATTGGATGCAAATGTATAGGTTAGGGCAATATTTTCTAAAAGGTAATATAAAGTAACACCACATAAACCAGCAAATATAAAAGTAAGTTCATGTTTTTTATCGGTTACTTTCAGCCTGTACGGGTATACTGCCATTAAAGCAATGGCACCTATTACAAAACGAAGAAATAGGATTTCAATTGGAGAAAAATGATTTAATAAAATTTTGGTAGAAATAAAGGTTGTACCCCAAATTAAAATGGTAATAAGTGCTGATAAATGGCCATTAGTATGTTTGCTTTCCATTTTTCTGTCCTTTCTTGCAGTTAATTAATAAAAATATCCCGGTATTGTCCTGGTGTCAGTCCGATAAATTCCATAAAGAAATGGCTAAAATGACTTTGATCTCCAAAACCGGTCTGCAGGGCCGCATCTAATGGCTTCAATCCCTGTTCCAGTAGCTTTTTAGCTTTATTGATTCGAACTGTTTGTAAGTAACGATATGGTGTAATCCCTCGAACACGAGTAAATGAACGCAATAAAGAGTATTTATTCATATTAGAAAGTCTTGCTAAATCATCTAAAGCAATAGGCTCCATATAATGGGCTTCTATGTACTGGCAGACATTTTCAACTTTTTGTTCGATATCTCCACGTTCTGTTTCCTCAGCAGGCTCAGCATATTCTTCAATCAGTTGTTTCATCAAGAAATAAAATGTTTCTTCCTTCTTAAAGTCTGGTGATTCGTTCATAAGCATCTGGTGAAGATCATGCAGCAAATGAACATGTTCCTTACGGTAGAATACAGGAGCAGTAAAATAGGGAAGATAGTCTTTTCCGGTAATCTCCTTTGTCACTTTACGCATAATTTCAGGTTTGATATTTAAGCAGCGATAGTCTAATGTTTCGTTGTCAATCTGTTCACAAGCATGATTATCAAAAGGATTAAAAAATATTAAATCACCTGTAGCTATCACATACTCTTTGTTTTTGCATGATAATCGTCTCTGTCCATCCTCTATAAATCCAATTACATAGTATTCATGGAAGTGGTTCGGAAATTTTTGCATGATTCCATGAAAGCGGTATGCTTCAATTTGTAAATCATGATCAAAGCAAACCGTTCTTTCTTCTTGTTTCAAGTGAACAACCTCCTTTTGATATTCTGAATGTAGTGTAGCACATTTTGTTTAATGTCTATTGTATGATATTGACTAATTAAAAAAATGGGCGGGAAATTATAAATACTGTCATGCCAATCCTTATTGTAAATTATTCAAGGAATGAAAAATCTTTATGATGTGATAAAAGAGGAGGCCATTAAACAACTTGCTGTTGATTAAATTGAAAAAGAAGAAGAGAAAAGTATAAGTTAGATAATGTAAAACTCCAAAACTAATTATGGAGTTTTTTGCATATTCTTAACTGTTTTTGTCCCTAAAAAAGCACCTTAATTGTATCAATACTTCAAATTTATGAAAACGCTTTAAATATTAGTATAAAAGTATGATAGCGTTTTCAAATTGATTATTATAAACTAAAGGTGTATCTTGTAAGATTATGATAATAATTGTCATAATTAACTATTTTGTAGAAGAAATAGAGCTGTTAGTTGTGGCAAAGTAAGGAGGTTAATTTTATTCTTTTTAATAAAAAAAGGAATCAAGAGGGAAAATAAATTCAATGAAAACTTTTCCTTAAAAGCGCATCCTTAGCCACGACTTAGAATTTATCTGTTTAAGCAGTATCTTTTTATCTTTATTTAGTTGTAGTCTGAATAGAAGCTTGATTATTTAATGAATTTGTTCAAAAAGTTAGGAACACAAGCTTGCTAATTTCTTCTTTGCATCGTCACTTCAGCCCACACATAGCAACCTACCTCTTTTTGGGCTTCGTGACTTCTTCATCTCAACCTTCTCTGTACTTAATTATCCTCCTTTTTGAACACGTATTTAAGATAGGCTGTTTTCTCAAAGTTTGTTGTTTTTCACATAAAAAGTGGGGAAAGATGTACCCAGCAGACTGAATACACGTAGACTCCTGTGGGAATGCGAGAAAGACGAGACCCCACAGGAGCGTATGCGACGAGGAGGCTCGACGCTCGCTAAACGGACGAAGTGTATTCAGGCTTCGAGTTTAAAAGCAACAATCTATACGAAACAGCCTTAAGATAAGATGAAGTATTACAAAATAAATAAAAAAGAGAGGGAAGACAATGAGAAAGAAACTTGTCTCTATAAGTGTGACGTTTCTTTTATTACTTCTGCCAATGATTTCTGCAAATGCAGCTGATGTTGATTATTATAAAGAAGAACATCGTCCTCAATACCACTACACACCAGAAGCTAACTGGATGAATGATCCGAACGGGATGGTGTACTATGCAGGGGAATATCATTTGTTTTATCAATACCACCCATATGGCTTGCAATGGGGTCCTATGTATTGGGGGCATGCAGTTAGTACGGATTTAGTCCATTGGGAGCATCTTCCGGTGGCGCTTGCGCCTGATGAGCATGGAACGATTTTTTCTGGAAGTGCAGTAGTGGACTGGAATAATACAACTGGTTTTCAAACTGGCACGGAGAAGCCATTAGTTGCGATGTATACACAAGATAAAAATGGTACTCAAGTACAGAGTATTGCTTACAGCAACGATAAAGGAAGAACTTGGACAAAGTACTCAGGCAATCCGGTTATTCCCAATCCAGGGATAAGTGATTTCCGTGATCCAAAAGTTTTTTGGCATGAAGATACAAACAAATGGGTAATGCTGCTTGCTGCGGGTGACAGAATCAAAATTTATACTTCCCCTAACTTAAAACAATGGACATTTGCAAGTGACTTTGGTCAAGGGCAAGGAAGTCATGGCGGCGTGTGGGAATGCCCAGATTTATTCCAGCTTCCTGTTGATGGAAATTCCGGTCAAAAGAAATGGGTGATGCAGGTTAGCATAGGAAATGGAGCTGTTTCTGGAGGGTCCGGTGCACAATATTTTGTAGGAAGCTTTGATGGTACAACCTTTGTAAATGATAATGAACCAAGTAAAGTTCTTTGGACGGATTATGGAAAAGACTTTTATGCAGCTGTTACCTGGTCTGATATTCCAGCTTCTGATGGGCGCAGAATTTGGTTGGGCTGGATGAGCAATTGGCAATATGCGAATGACGTACCAACAAGCCCTTGGAGAAGTGCGATGACTATTCCGAGAACGTTGGCGTTAAAGACACTTCCAGAAGGAATTAGGTTGGTACAATCCCCAGTTACAGAATTAAATTCGATTCGGGGAGCCGTAAACACGTGGACAAATAAAACGATAACTCCTACCAGCAGCAATTTATTAACAGGTGTTACAGGGGATGCAGTGGAAATTAATGCAGAATTTGATGTAAGCGGTTCAACTGCAACAGAGTTTGGCTTTAATGTCCGCAAGGGTGGCAGCCAATACACGAAAATAGCTTATGATAAAAATACAGCTCAGCTTTCGATTGACCGGACTAATTCTGGTAATGTCAGCTTTAATCCGAATTTTACTGGCAAACATAGTGCACCAATGCAGCCGGTTAATGGAAAAATAAAGCTGCGAATCTTTGTTGATCGTTCTTCTGTTGAAGTGTTTGGAAATGACGGTCAAAAAGTGTTAACAGATGTCATCCTTCCAAACCTATCCAGCAAAGATCTTGAAGTTTATGCTGTAAATGGCAGTGCTAAAATCAAGTCGCTTACTGTACACAAATTAAATACAGTTTGGGGATCGACGCCATTTCAATCTAATTTATCTGGCTGGACAACGGTTAATGGTCTATGGGCAGATACAATAGAAGGAAAACAAGGTCGTTCCGATGGAGATTCGTTTATAATAGCTAATAATACAGGTACAAACTTTATATATGAATCAGATATAACAGTGAAAGATGGCAATGGGAAGGGGGCAGGAGCGCTTGTTTTCCGTTCAAGTGATGATGCGAAAAATAGCTATCTTGCCAATGTGGATGTAAAAAACGATGTCGTTAAATTTTTAAAATTTGAAAATGGCGCAGCAACTGTATTAGCGGAGTACCCAACAACATTAGATGTAAATAAAAAATATCATTTAAAGGTAGTGGCAGTAGGCAATAACTTTAAGGTTTACTTAGATGATCGTCTCGTAATCGATAAAAATGATTCTTCCTTCCAATCAGGAAAATTCGGATTAAATGTTTGGGATGCAACGGCGACATTCCAGAACACACGGCAAAACGCTACCCTAGAATTGACGAATCATGATTTTGAAAGCGGTAACTTAAATGGTTGGACAGTTGTTAGTGGAGACGCTTTCAGCAGCGGAGATGTAGCTTCAGACACTACTTATTGGGGTGGACCATTTAATCAAAACAATCAGTTTCATCTTTGGGGCTATAAAGAAGGGGGAGATGATCAGACAGGAACCCTTAAATCCCAAAACTTTATATTAGGTAATGATGGAAAAATTGATTTCTTGATTGCTATATCGATAAATTCTATGTATCTTTAGTAAGAGCTTCAGATGGGCAGGAACTTTTTAAAGAAACAGGTGCAAATACAGAAACTTATACTAGAAAGTATTGGGATGCATCTGCTTATATTGGAACAGAATGTTATATAAAAGTTGTAGACAACGGAAGTGGCAGTTGGGGACATATTAATCTTGATGATGTGAATGTTCCAGTTCAAAGTTTACAATAATATTCAAAAAGAGGAGAACCTAGTTTTTGGGATTCTCCTCTTTCCTCTTTATTTTTCCTCTTCTTCCATATCCATAAAAGGTTTGTTAATGAAATAATACATCACGCCCATAAAGAATACGCCGCCAATTAAATTTCCAATCGTAACGGGAATAATATTTCGTATGACGCTTACAAAGTTAATCGCTGGATTTTGGTCAAGCACTAATGCAATCGCAAATGTACACATATTGGCGATGCTGTGTTCATATCCTGAGATAAAAAAGCAAAAAACAAACAGCACCATTGCAAATAATTTTGGACCGTCTCCTTTTAACGTCATTGGAATGAAGAATGCTAAACAAACAAGCCAATTACAAAGAATTGCCCGAAAAAATAGTTCTGATATGGGTGCATGTACTTTATGTTCAGCTACATATAATAAAAATCCATTCACATCAGAAGAGTTGAATAATCCTGTTAAATAGATTAAAATAGCAAAACAAACAGCACCGAGTATGTTGCCAACATAGCTTGTCCCCCAAACCTGGAATACTTCTGTCCAACTTATTTTTCTTCGTAAAGCAGCGTATGTAAAGTAAAAAGTGTTGCCTGTAAATAAATCACCACCGCCATAGGCTATAAGAATAATAGCAGCACCAAAAACAAGAGCCGCCATCGGGTAGGCTAATGGAGAATCTTCCATAAAAAAGAAATTTCCCGTTTTAAATGCTACAATTACGCCGAAGCCAATAAACATACTGGCAACCATAGAGCGTAAAATAGATCGTAGGCGGCTTTGTTTAAAGATCTTCAGTTTCTTTTGTGCTAGTGCTTCTACTTCTGTTAAATATTTTACTTCCAAATCAGTACCCTCCTGAAATAAGCTGGCTATCACTACCAGTTCGCATGCAATTGTAGATGTTTCTCTTAAGACTGCAACCAGTAAGAAATGAAATAAATAATACCTTTATTTAGTGTACAAAATTTGTCTAAAATTAGCTATGTTACAGTGGAAAAACAGGGTGTAATTATGGCGAAATTATGTCTAAAAGAGGTTGCTCAAAAAGTCCGGGAAAAATAGCCATTAAATTTCTGTGTCAGTTTGCTTTTCCGCTCTTCACGTATTAATTGTATATGCTACGGTGCTCAAAGGTACACTTCCTTGAACTTCTCGGCTCTTTTTGTCCTCCTTTTTGAACACATATTATTAAATAGAACAAAAACACATAAATGTTTATATAATGTAATATTCCTTTTTATTTAGGCTGTTTTCATATAGATTGTTGCTTTTAAATTCGCAGCCTGAATACACTTGGCTTTCCGTGGGCGAGCGTCGAGCCTCCTAGTCGCATACGCTCCTGTGGGGTCTCGTCTTTCTCGCATTCCCACAGGAGTGTATTCCGTCTGCTGAGTACTTCTTCTCCCATTTTCTTACGTAAAAAACAACAAACTTTGAGAAAACAGTCTTTATTTACATTAACAGCCGTAATATGGAATTGTAAGAAAATATGCATAATTTCATGCATTAATTTTCTGATAATTAAATTTTTTTAAGTAAGGTTTTTTATCGGATTTTTCATATAGACCCTTGATTTATTAGGGTTTTAAGTTGCAGGTAAAAAAAGTGAACTTTATTGTTAGATTTTCTTACAAATGTATAGACTTTATATTTATTCAATTTTACAATAGAAGAAGGATTATTCGCTTTTCTGTAGAAAAGGAAACGGAGATACGTTTACTTAAAATTTAATGATGAAATAAGCTGATTTTTCATTTCGTTTTTTATCAGTATAAAGTATGGATTGGATTCGATCACATCGCCTTAGCGAAAACTCATATTAGTTTCTTATTATGAAGGGAGTGGAACGCTTCATGATGTCAGAATATCGTATCTCGATGCTGGTGAAAGATCAGCCGGGAGTGTTGGCGAATATATCCAATTTATTCGTAACACACAAAGTAAATATAGAACAAATTACAACCAAAAAATATAAAAAAGAAGAAATTTCAAGAATTCGGATTGCAAGCTGTGCAGAGGAAGAGCAAGTGCAAAATCTTGTAATCGGCCTTCAGGAATTAATGGAAGTGATGGAGGTAGATACAGCACAGCGATCTGCTTTTCAACAAAAGCTAATTCATAAAGCGGATGCGATTCAAGTGCTTAGGGACCAGAAAACATTAAGTAAAAAGGTATCCTATTGGCTAGTAGCATGCTGTTTGTTCCTAACGCTTTTTGGAACGAATATACCAGCGTCCCTTTATACACTGTATCGTCAAGAATGGGGTTTATCTTCTGGAATGATAACTTTAGTATTTGCTTTTTATGCATTTACTGTTATTCCAGCGATTATGATTGCCGGACAATTATCAGATCAGATCGGAAGGAAGAAAGTAATTATTCCAGGGGTATTCTTTGCTATTATTGGCACTGCCTGCTTTACGATGGCAAATGGAGTAGAAATGCTGCTTGTAGGAAGATTATTTCAAGGATTGTCTGTAGGGGTTTTAAATGGTGTTGCTGTTGCAGCACTTACCGAGTTGGATGAAAAGAGAAATAAAAAGAAAACAGCTTTAATCTGTGCCCTTGCTGTAACACTTGGTAATGCAATTGGACCGATTGTTTCTGGTGTTTTAGGAGATTATGCACCATTTCCAATTAGATTGTCCTATTATGTACATTTACTATTTATTCTTCCATGTTTTGCAGGATTATTCTTTTTAAATGAAAATGTCCGTCCAGGATTGCGTCCTGTTCAATTGAAAAAGCCTTATGTTCCAAAATCGATTATGAAGCCATTTCTATTAGCAACAGGAACTTCATTTTTAGCATGGTCTATCATCAGTATGTTTATGTCGATTATTCCATCTAATTTAGCAAGTTTTACGAATGTGAGCAGTTTAACGATTTCAGGAATTGTTGTAGCATTAGGTCTTATTGCAGCAGCAGTTAATCAAATACTCGTAAAACAGTTATCGTTAAAAACAATGATTAGTATTGGATATATTTTAATGTCTCTTGGCCTTATTTTATTAGTGGTAACATTAAGTACTAAATCATTGGTGTTATTGCTTTTGTCAGCCATTTTAATAGGAGCGGGCAATGGTCCTGCATATGCTGGCAGCCTTGCTTTATTAAATGAGGCATCACCAAATCATATCAAAGGCAATATCATATCTACGTTTTTTGTGTTTACTTATTTAGGGGTTAGTATTCCAGTAGTTGGATTGGGATTTTTATCTCAATTAATAGGAGTAGCAGCTGCGGTTGACGGTTATGTAGCACTTCTTGGAGTAGTCATTTTGCTGATCGTGATTTATGGCCTAAAAGAACAAAAGAATATTTTTTCTAACTAATAAGCAAAGCGCCTTGTTCAGCCCTGAAGAAAAATGTTCATTTGACTCAAAAAGTTCTTTTTATTTTTAGAGGCAAAGGGTTATTTTTCACAAGGGCTAGGCGCTTGCCAATTAAGAAGGATTAAAAAAGGATGCCACGTGGCATCCTTTTTTAATCCTTCTTTAATTTACGTGCTAATACATTTCCAAATGACTGAATGCTTTGAACGATAATGACAAGAATAAGAATAGTTGTGTACATAACTGTAGGTTCAAATCGTAAATGTCCGTATTGGTAGGCAACGTCTCCTAATCCGCCTGCACCAACTAACCCAGCCATCGCTGTTGCGCCAATTAAGCCAATTGTTGCAATGGTAAGACCAAGTACAATGGAAGAGCGCGCTTCTCTAATTAATACACTCCAAATAATTTTAAAAGTGGAAATTCCCATCGATTGGTATGCTTCAATAACACCACGGTCTACTCCAAGGATGGAAGATTCCATTAATCTTGCAATATATGGTGCAGTATATACAACTAGAGGCACGATAACACCTTCTACACCAATCGTTGTCCCTGCAACAAGCTTTGTAAAAGGAAGGATAAAAAACAGTAAGATAATAAAAGGAATAGAACGAATAACATTGATGATCGTATTCATAATCGTGTAAAAAACAATATTTTCTGCTTGGCCGCCTTTTCGAGTCAATACAAGTAGAACACCTAAAGGCAAACCAATAATAATAGATATCAAAAGGGAGATGCTTGTCATTTGCACGGTTTGAATAAACGCTTCTTGAATTACTTCTCCCCAATCTTGCCAAAATGTAGCCATATTATTGATTCACCTCTTCTACTAATATATTTTTCCCGATAAGGAAGTTAATCGATTTTTCTACTTCCGATTCTTCTCCATCGATATGAACAACTAATTTACCAACGGATTGGTCTTTTAATTGATCAATTCCACCTGCAATGATGCTTGGCAATACATCAAATTGCTTTACTAGTAAAGCTAAAAATGGATCTTTGGAAGATTCGCCGATAAAGGTTAAAGAGACTGTTTTTCCGCTTTTTGGCAAAGTGTTAACAAAATGATCTGGAACCTTAATGCCGGCTTCTCCATATACAAACTGTTTTGTGCGTAAATGTTTTGGATTGGAGAAAATATCAAGCACTTTTCCTTCTTCGACAATTTCTCCGTTTTGCATGACAGCTACACGATCGCATATGCGTTGAATGACATCTAATTCATGGGTGATTAAAAAGATAGTGATTCCAAGTTCTTTATTTACTTGAAGCAATAAATCAAGAATGGATTCTGTTGTGTTAGGATCAAGTGCACTTGTCGCTTCATCACTTAACAATATTTCCGGTTCATGTGCAAGAGCTCTTGCAATGGCAACTCTTTGTTTTTGACCGCCAGACAATTGACCTGGATAAACATGATGCTTATCGCTTAAACCGACAATGCTTAAATATTTATCTGCACGCTTTTTTATTTCTTCTTTTGGTACACCTTCAAGCTTAAGAGGAATCGTAATATTTTCATAAACAGTCGCCGTTTTTAACAGATTGTATCCTTGGAAAATCATCCCGATTTTTCGGCGGACTTTTTGCAACTCTTTTGTATTAAGAGAGGTGATATCTACATCATTAATAAGAACCTTTCCACTCGTTGGTCTTTCTAATAAATTGACGCAGCGAATTAACGTACTTTTCCCAGCACCACTGTAACCAATAACGCCAACAATTTCACCCTTTTGGATTGTAAGGGAAACGTCTTTCAACGCTTCCACTTTTTTCTTTCCAACATTAAATGTTTTTGACACATGCTGTAGACTTATCATGTTAGAACCTCCTTACCAGCTTGGAACAACCGATCCATTAAATGTTTCTGCAATAAATTGTTTCACTTCATCATTTTGGTAATACTCTTTTAATTTTGCTACTACTTCGTCATTTTTATTTTCATCACGAACTACTAAATAATTAGAATATGGATTGTTTTCCGCTTCTTCATGGAAAAGCGCATCTTTTTTAATCGTTAAACCTGCTCCCATAGCAAAGTTTGTGTTGATTGCAGCTGCTGCAACTTCTCCTAATTGTGATGGAAGCTGTGCAGAATCTAATTCAAGAATTTCTAAGTTTAATTTATTTTCAGCGACATCTCTTTTAGTCGCTTTTTCACTAGTTCCTTCTTTTAACTTAATTAAACCAGCTGCTTCAAAAAGCTTAAGTGCACGGTACTCGTTGCTTGGATCATTTGGAACAGCAATTTTGTCGCCTTTTTTTATTTCATCTAAGCTTTTAACAGACTTAGAATAAATACCCATTGGGAAAGTTACTGTTTTAAATGCTTCACTAATCTTATAACCTTTATCGGCTTTTTGTGCATCTAAAAATGGTTTTGTTTGATAGCTGTTGATGTCAAGATCACCGTCTGCTAATGCTGTATTAGGTGTGTTGTAATCGTTGAATACTTTGATTTCAATTTCCAGTCCATCTTTTTTAGCGATTTCTGCAACTTTTTCCATTAATTGTTCATGTGGACCGCCTGTAACTCCAATTACTAGTTTTTTAGTGCTAAGTGCTTCAGATTTTTCTTTATCATTTCCGCATGCTGCTAAAACTAACACTAATGATAATAGTGCTGCTAATAATGCAAATGATTTTTTCATTTTTATTTCCCCCTTCATTTCTGAAAAATTAAAAGCTAGTTTTGTTAAACCTATACAAAAACCACTTCTCCAGTAAGAGAAGTGGTACTTATTTAGTATCTTCTCTTATCTTCACAAAACCTATTTGTTTTGTAGGATTTAGCACCTGAATTAATCATTTGGTTGCCGGGTTTCATAGGGCCTGTCCCTCCGCCGCTCTGGATAAGAATCATTCTGTATAAAGTTTAAGGTCAAACGATTAGTTAAAATATATATTGCCTATAATAAAAAGTCAATCCTTTTTTACTAGGATAATCGTTGGGAAATATTTACCTGACAGTATTTAAGCGGCTTTATTAGAGCATATGTTGATGCTGCAATTAAGTGATATTTCGATAAAGAGTAAAGCAGCTATCGTAAAAAGTTAACTCATAGGGTAGTAAGGGAAGAGTTACAGGTAAAAACAAATAGTTTCTATAAAAAAGGAATAATAAAGGAAGGGAGTTGGGGTTTTTGAAAAGTAAGTAAAAAAAATGCAACAAAAAATAAAAAAATGTCGAAAAGTAGTTGCTTTTTTAAAACAACGGATATATAATAAATAACGTGTTAAAAAAACGTTAAAAAATTATTAACAAAAGTTAAATATGCGGGTGTAGTTTAATGGTAAAACCTCAGCCTTCCAAGCTGATGTCGTGGGTTCGATTCCCATCACCCGCTCCATACATAAATTGCTATCAACGCAGTGTTTCGTTTCAACCAAAGAACGAAGCATTGCGTTTTTTATTGTTTATAAAAGGCTGTTTTCTAAAAGTTTGTTGTTTTTGAATAAAATAATAAACATGTTTGAAGCACAGAGCAGCCTGAATACACGTAGACTCCTGCGGGAAAAGCGAGAAAGACGAGACCCCATAGGAGCATAGCGACGAGGAGGCTCGGCACTCGCCCGCGGAAAGCGAAGTGTATTCAGGCTGCGGATTAAAACAACAATCTATACGAAAAGAGCCTTATAAATAATGGAAAGTTATGTATGTGATTCACCTTCACTTCTGCTATGTAAATTTTTATGTTATATTAACGAACAGTTATCCCTCCTTAAGTTTTGGGGATAACTGCCTTTTAACATTCACATTAGTTGAAAATTTTTAAAGTAAAACAATTAGTCAACAATATAAAATTCGCTTTTCCCACCATGAATTTGTACGAACATATTCGTTAACGATTCGACCATTTTATTGGCGGTTTCGATTGTGGTGGAAGGTTGTAAATAAACAATTTGTACGGCATTTTTTGTTTCTAGCGTAACGGGAGCTCGGTCAGAGTCGACAAACGGACTTCCAAAGGGACCTTGTTCATCTTCACTGATGATTAAATGTTCTATTGAATTGGTTCTTCCATTTAAGCCGATGTATTGTTCATCCGTTTTCCCGATGCGAATGTTTAGATTGCCAGAAAGATTGGCACAATCATAAATACCGATTGGTACCCCAAATTGAAGAGAAAAGAAATTATTAAGATCAATACTGCTGTTGATTGGCTGCAAGTAATTTTGTTTTTTGATGCGTCTAAATAATGCTTCAGCTGAATGGCGGTATCTGTTTGGGTCTTTTCCTGTTGTTTTAAAAATTTGCCGCCATTCTTTAATAGAAGGAATGTCATTTACATTGGCATTTTCTAAATCAAAGTAAATTGATTCTTGAAAAAGCTGTATGCGGCCTTTAATCATCTGTGGGGAAGGAATTACTTCTATATTATTATAAAAGATTAGTCCGATTTTAAAGTTGGGAATGGTGTTTTTAAGTTCGTTTGCGATAGTAAGATGCAAGATAGATACCTCCAATAAAAGATGATGAGAGTTTACTATATTTTAGCTTATTTAATTTTTAAATCCAATGAAAAAGGAGGGATTTCATGAACTACGATCAATTAAAACAAGATATTATTCAATTCAGCAAAACAATTGGAATTGATAAGATTGGGTTTACGAATGCAAGTACTTTCGAGGAAATGAAAATAAGATTATTTCAGCAGCAAGAACTAAATTATCAATCTGGTTTTGAAGAAAAAGATATTGAAAAACGTGTTAATCCCACCCTGCTCTTGGAAAAGCCAAAATCTATTATTTCAATCGCGTTAGCATATCCTTCGAAAATGAAGGAAAGAGTGGCAAGTAAAAAAGGGGAAAGAAGAGGAGTTTTTTGTCGAGCATCATGGGGAACTGATTATCATGTAGTGTTAAGAGACAGATTGCAAAAATTAGAACAGTATATTATGGAAAGAGTTCCGGAAGCACGGTGCAAATCAATGGTCGATACAGGAGAACTAGTAGACCGGGCAGTTGCCCAAAGAGCTGGGATTGGTTGGTCTGGAAAAAACTGTGCGATTATTACACCTGAATTTGGTTCTTATGTCTATTTAGGTGAAATGATTACTAATCTTCCTCTAGCGCCTGATACGCCGATGGAGGACCAATGCGGAACATGCAATAAATGTGTGGATGTTTGTCCAACTGGTGCTTTGATTCAAGGTGGACAATTAAATGCACAGCGTTGTGTAGCATTTTTAACGCAAACAAAAGGCTTTCTTCCAGAAGAATTTAGAGAAAAAATCGGCAATCGTTTGTATGGCTGTGATACATGCCAAACGGTTTGTCCGAAAAATAAAGGCATAGATTTTCATTTGCACGAAGAAATGGAGCCTGACCCAGAGATTGCGAAACCGCTGCTCCTCCCTTTATTGCAAATCAGCAACAAGGAATTTAAAGAAAAATATGGACATATTTCTGGATCCTGGCGCGGGAAAAAACCGATACAACGAAATGCGCTGATTGCACTGGCTCATTTTAAAGAAGAAAGTGCCGTTAACGACATTATTATCGTGATGAATAAAGATCCAAGACCTGTTATCAGAGGAACAGCAGCATGGGCATTAGGAAAAATCGGTGGGGAAAAAGCAAAAGAGGCATTAACGAACAGCATAACAAAAGAGGCAGATGAAGAGGTTCAGAAAGAAATAGCAGATGCTTTAGAAAGGCTATCATAAATACTTTTTGACAAGGAGGAGCAATCCTTCTTTTTTTGTGCAAAAAAATAGGAATCTTACATATCTATAATAAGAGAGTGTGTGTAACATGGGAATGACGGCGGGAAAAAGGAGTGGAGGAGATGAAACAACAGTTGCTTGAATTTCTGGAGAAAAGAATGCAGCAATATGTTTCTTTTAAAAGAAGTGCTAGTTTAGAACATAAAATGGAAAGAAAAAAGAAGTTATTTCAAAAAAGACAGGCAGAAATCGTAAAGGTGAAAGCAACAGGTAAGATAACATCTGTTGAAAATGTACAAGAAACAGAAGAAGTGTATTATAGAACGCATGTACAATATATTATTAAACAACATGATTTTTTTTATATAGAAGAAGAAATAGAGAAAAGAAAAGCGAGCTTCTATAAAGGAGTGTTAATTGAAGATAAGGAAATCCCCGTTTCTTATCAAACAGAAGAGCACCTTTTTTTAAATCAAACAGAGGAATCGTTAAATGATGAAGAAACGGAAAGAGGTTATACGTATAATCGCTTGAAAGCGGTTCAGTATGCAGAAAAATGGTGGAACAGCTATAACCCAGCTTATAAAAGATTTGAAGTGGATTGCACGAATTATATATCTCAATGTGTGCATGCCGGTGGTGCACCAATGCGTGGATATCCAAACCGAAATACTGGCTGGTGGATGCAGCATAATAGCTGGAGCTACAGCTGGGCTGTGGCAAATGCATTTCCAAAATATTTAGCCACTTCAAAAAAGGGACTAAGAGCAAGGCAAGTTGCGAAAGCGACTGATCTATTGTTAGGAGATGTCATTTGTTATGATTTTGAAGGGGATGGAAAGTATAACCATACGACTATTGTAACAGGAAAAGACGATAACGGGGAACCACTAGTTAATGCCCACACTTATAATAGCAGAAATAGGTATTGGGCGTATGAAGATTCTACTGCGTATACACCTAATATTCAGTATAAATTTTTTACAATTATCGATGGATAAGACATGATTACATTATTGTTTTTCGTAAACAAAGTGTATAATAGTCACTGAAAAGCATTTATATAGAGGTGACGAAAGTTTTGGCAGTACATATTGTATTATATCAACCACAAATTCCATCAAATACAGGAAATATTGCACGAACATGTGCAGCAACAGATACTATTCTTCATTTAATCCGCCCATTAGGATTTTCAACTGATGATAAAATGTTAAAACGTGCCGGTCTTGACTACTGGGAATTCGTAGATATTCATTATTATGATTCGATTGATATCTTTTTTGAACAGAATGAAGGGGGAGAATTTTTTTATTTAACTAAATTCGGTTCAAAACCACATTCTACTTTTGACTACAGCGATAAAGAAAAGGATTATTATTTTATTTTTGGCAGAGAAACAACGGGGCTACCAAAGGATATAATCGAGGCGAATAAAGACCGGACACTGCGTATTCCAATGAATGATAATGTTCGCTCCTTAAATCTATCCAATACTGCAGCGATTCTTGTGTATGAAGCATTAAGACAGCAAGATTATAGGGATTTGTCTTAATAAAAGAAAAGCTTTTTCTCAAAGTTTGTTGTTTTTTACGTAAAAAATGTGAGAAGAAGTACTCAGCAGACTGAATACACGTAGACTCCTGTGGGAATGCGAGAAAGACGAGACCCCACAGGAGCGTATGCGACGAGGAGGCTCGACGCTCGCCCACGGAAAGCGAAGTGTATTCAGGCTGCGTGTTTAAATGCAACATTCTATACGAAAACAGCCAAAAGAAAAGTACATTTGAAACATAAAGATACCATTTGCACGTAGCTAAGTGATGAATGTGTTGGTAATGAGTCATCTGAACAACGAAGAAAGCGATCATGGGAGTATAAATCGAAATGGTTTATGCTCCATTTTTTATGGGGGAAATGTTGCTTTATAATTTTCATCGATAAAGAGGAGCAAATTATTAAAACTATTCTGCTTATTTTATTATAATATGGATAGGCTGTTATACGATTGACTACGATACTAATTATTTCTATAAAAAAGGGAAGTGAATGTCATGAATCATGTTATCGAAACGATTTTAGACCACCGCTCTGTCCGAAAATTTCAAGACAAGCCGTTAACAAACGAGCAAATACAAACGATAGTGGAAGCTGCGCAAAGTGCATCAACATCAAATCTTATTCAAGCGTATAGCATTATCGGTGTGACAGATAAGGAGAAAAAGAAAAACCTTGCTCAATTAGCTGGAAATCAAACGTATGTAGAAGATAATGGGCATTTATTTGTGTTTTGTGCGGATTTATATCGTCATGAAGTTGCAGCAGAAATGGAAGGAAAAGACGTTTTCGTCTCTCTGGAAAGCACAGAGAAATTTATGGTTAGTATAATTGATGCAGCGCTTGCTGCCCAAAATGCCAGCATTGCTGCAGAATCAATGGGACTTGGAATTTGTTACATAGGCGGACTGCGCAATAAATTAACAGAAGTGTGTGAACTGTTAAAAACACCTGATCGAGTAATCCCATTATTTGGTCTTGTTGTTGGCTATCCAGACCAGCATACGGAAAAGAAACCAAGAATTCCGTTTCAACATGTTTATTATGAAAATGAATACAAGCAAGATATGGAAACATACAAAAAAGAACTACAGGAATATAATGAAGTTATTTCTGCTTATTATAAAGAAAGAACGAATAATGTCCGTCAAGACACATGGACATCACAAATGGCAGCAATGCTTGAAGGAAAGTCCCGTTTATATATGAAGGAATTTGTGAAAAGCAAAAAAATGAATTTGCGTTAAGTGGTAAAAGCAGGAGATACCTGCTTTTTTCTTGTTTTTTACTTTTGAGATCAGTTCTATTGGCCAGAAAAGGGATTTTTTCTTGAATTTTGTCTTTGAGACTGGTTCTATTGGACAAAACTGGGATTTCTTCTTGAATTTTGTCTTTGAGACTGGTTCTATTGGACAAAACTGGGATTTCTTCTTGAATTTTGTCTTTGAGACTGGTTCTGTTGGACAAAACTGGGATTTCTTCTTGAATTTTGTCTTTGAGACTGGTTCTATTGGACAAAAATGAGTTTTCTCTTTGGATTTTGTCTTTGAGACTGGTTCTATTGGACAAAAATGAGTTTTCCCTTTGGATTTTGTCTTTGAGACTGGTTCTATTGGACAAAAATGAGTTTTCCCTTTGGATTTTGTCTTTGAGACTGGTTCTATTGGACAAAAATGAGTTTTCTCTTTGAATTTTGTCTTTGAGACCACTTCTCAAGGACAAAACTGGGATTTTCCCTTGAGTTTGTCCTTGAAACTGGCTCCTTTGGACAAAATTAGGCTTTCTTTTTGCCCAAAGCAATAATATTCATATGGCCATTCTAAACTTCCTGTTTATATGAAATTAGAAAAAAATCAAAAATTAGTCTAATAATATAGAAAGCAGCAGCATAAGTTAAAACAAAGGCTTATCCATCTTCTTAAAAACTACCAATGTATTGGTAAGGAGTGATGCTTTTTATTAGAAAGGATTTTTTCTTTATAGACAATCCTGTAAAAAAAACTATTCTTTCTTTTCAGCATGTTCGTACACAGTAGCGCATACATTATATTAATCGTCTCTGATAATGTGACAGGGGAGGTCCATATGAATATATTAAAAAAAATCGAGATGTATAGACAAGAGGAAGAGTTGCTTAAATGGGAAGGGACATTTGGTGAATATTTAGAAATTTTGAAAGAAAAGCCTTGGGTTGCCCAATCTGCGCATTCACGAGTATACAACATGATTAATGATGCTGGTATTGATGAAGTTGGCGGAAAAAAAATATATAAATTTTTCTCTGATCAACTATTTGGACTTGAAGAACCGTTAGAAAGATTAGTAGAAGAATATTTTCATCCTGCTGCAAAACGTCTAGATGTTAGAAAACGTATCTTGCTTCTTATGGGTCCAGTCAGCGGTGGTAAATCAACACTTGTGACGATGCTGAAAAGAGGATTAGAAGCATACACTTATACAGAAAGAGGAGCAGTTTATGCGATAAAAGGCTGCCCGATGCATGAAGATCCACTTCATATGATTCCACATAATCTACGTAAAGATTTTTACGATGAATATGGTATTCGAATTGAGGGGAACTTATCACCGCTTAACTTAATGAGATTACAAGAAGAATATAATGGCAGAATTGAAGATGTATTGGTGGAAAGAATATTTTTCTCTGAAGATAAACGGACGGGGATTGGAACATTCAGTCCATCTGATCCGAAATCTCAAGATATTGCTGATTTAACTGGAAGCATTGATTTCTCAACAATTGCGGAATATGGTTCTGAGTCAGATCCACGCGCCTATCGATTTGACGGAGAGTTAAATAAAGCAAATAGAGGGATGATGGAGTTCCAGGAGATGTTAAAATGTGATGAAAAATTCCTTTGGCATTTATTATCTTTAACACAAGAAGGAAATTTCAAAGCAGGTAGATTTGCTCTAATTTCTGCTGATGAATTAATTGTTGCTCATACGAATGAAACAGAGTACCGTTCATTCATTTCCAATAAAAAGAATGAAGCATTGCATTCGCGGATTATCGTGATGCCTGTTCCTTACAATTTAAAAGTGACAGAAGAAGAAAGAATTTATGAAAAAATGATTTTTGAAAGTGATGTTTCCGAAGTACACATTGCACCACACACATTAAAAGTAGCAGCCATCTTCACGATTCTAACACGCTTAAAAGAACCGAAAAAAGGTGATATTGATTTAGTGAAGAAAATGCGCCTTTATGATGGAGAAAGTGTAGAAGGATTCAGTTCAGCTGATGTAAAAGAACTGCAAAATGAATACGCAGATGAAGGAATGAGTGGCATTGATCCACGTTATGTGATTAACCGCATCTCTTCCACGATTATCCGCAAAGATATCACAAGCATTAACGCACTGGATGTTCTTCGTTCGTTAAAAGATGGATTAGATCAGCATTCATCCATTACGAATGAGCTGAAAGAAAAATATTTAAACTGCATTTCCCTTGCTCGAAAAGAATATGATGAAATTGCGAAAAAAGAGGTTCAAAAAGCGTTTGTCTACTCTTATGAAGAAAGTGCAAAAACATTAATGGATAATTATTTAGATAATGTGGAGGCTTATTGCAATAAAAATAAACTCCGTGATCCATTAACAGGGGAAGAGATTAATCCAGATGAAAAGTTGATGCGTTCCATTGAAGAACAAATTGGCATTTCTGAAAATGCTAAAAAATCATTCCGGGAAGAAATATTAATTCGTATTTCTGCCTATGCACGAAAAGGCAAAAGATTTGATTATAATTCCCACGATCGTCTTCGTGAAGCTATTCAGAAGAAATTATTTGCGGATTTAAAAGATGTCGTAAAAATTACAACGTCAACGAAAACACCAGATGAACAGCAGTTGAAAAAAGTGAATGAAGTCGTTGCTCGTCTCATTGATGAACATGGCTACAATTCAACATCTGCCAATGAATTATTACGTTATGTCGGAAGTCTATTAAATCGATAAGTAGTCAACAAAGGGGGAACGGGCTAAGAAAGTCGGTTCCCTCTTTGTATCAATAAGAAACTTGTCTTTTTCAAAAAGAAAAAATAATTATCGCAATAATTAGTAAATTATTTTTCTATATAGCATATGATAGAGTAATCACCATTCTTTTTGGATGGATGTTACCCGAATTAGTGTATGCAGGAAACGAATAATAGGTGCAAAAAAATTGAAAAATTTTTAAAGGAGGGGTAAGTATTGACGAAGCAAAATAATCATCAATTTGTTATTTCCCAGGAAGATTGGTCCCTCCATCGTAAAGGTCATGATGACCAACAACGTCACCAAGAAAAAGTACAGGAGGCTATTCGTAATAACCTGCCGGATTTAATAACAGAAGAAAATATTGTGATGTCAAATGGAAGAGAAGTTGTAAAAATTCCGATTCGTTCATTAGATGAGTATAAAATCCGTTATAACTATGATAAGAACAAGCATGTAGGGCAAGGAAACGGTGATAGTAAAGTTGGCGATGTAGTGGCCCGAGATGGAGCCGGAGGACAAAAAGGACCAGGAAAAGGTCAAGGTGCAGGAGATCAGCCAGGTGAAGACTATTTTGAAGCAGAAGTTTCTATGATGGAATTGGAAGAAGCGTTATTTAAGCAGCTAGAGCTTCCGAATTTAAAAAGAAAAGAACAAGATCAAATTGTTGTTGAGAATATTGAATTTAATGATATTCGCAAAACAGGATTAATGGGCAATATTGATAAAAAAAGAACGATGATGTCTGCTTTTAAAAGGAATGCAATGACTGGAAAAGCTGGTTTTTACCCAATTTATCCGGAAGACCTAAAGTTTAAAACATGGAATGAAGTAGTGAAACCGGATTCAAAAGCGGTGGTGCTTGCGATGATGGACACAAGCGGATCGATGGGTCTGTGGGAAAAATATATGGCAAGAAGCTTCTTTTTCTGGATGACTCGATTTTTAAGAACAAAATATGAAACAGTCGAAATCGAATTTATCGCCCATCATACAGAAGCAAAAGTAGTCTCAGAGGAAGACTTTTTTTCAAAAGGCGAAAGCGGTGGAACTATTTGTTCATCCGTATATCGAAAAGCGCTTGAATTAATTGAAGATAAATATGATCCTGGACGCTTTAATATTTATCCATTCCATTTTTCTGACGGAGACAATTTAACATCAGATAATGCAAGATGTGTAAAGCTTGTCGAAGAACTGATGAAAGTGTCCAACATGTTCGGTTATGGAGAAGTCAACCAGTACAACCGCCACAGCACACTAATGTCCGCCTATAAAAATATCCAAGATGACAAATTCCGCTACTATTTATTAAGACAAAAATCCGATGTTTTTAACGCGATGACGAGCTTCTTTAGAAAAGATGAAGAAAATCAAATGTATGCATAAACCTTAAATCCCTCAAATAATATGTTTGGGGGATTTCGGGTTTATTTTTTGTAAAGGCTGTTTTCTCAAAGTTTGTTGTTTTTTACGTAAAAAATGAGAGAAGCAGTACTCAGCAGACTGAATACACGTAGACTCCTGTGGGAATGCGAGGAAAGATGAGACCCCACAGGAGCGTATGCGACGAGGAGGCTCGACGCTCGCCCACGGAAAGCGAAGTGTATTCGGGCTGCGAGTTTAAAAGCAACAATATATATGAAAACAACCTTTGTAAATAACCCCTAATAATTCACAAAATTTTCGAAAAATTTTAATGTTTTGATGTTATATAGCTTGTTTATTACAGTTTATAATAAGAGCATAAAATAAATCGAAGGGGGAAATTAGGGTGAACGTCGTGGAAATGAATGAGTTATGTAAAAAAATCTACAATGAAAACATCCAATCGATGGATAATTGGGCAGGTTACGAGTATATTGGATTGCGCTTTGATGATAAAGAGAGAGAAGTCGGAGAAATTTGCGAATATAGCAGATATAATAATGATAGAGAAGTACTTGATGGAACTACTGCTTTGGACTTATCAGAAAAAGAGATATATCAAATGTCTTTAATTGAAAATAGAGAAGCTGATTGTTCTCATCTATTTAACACAAAACATTGCTACATTGTGGCAGGAAACACACTTGGCAGCACATCTGATGGACAATTGGACGAAAACGAATTTGTCATCAAAGGAGCACTTGTTATTGCTCAAATCTTTTAATAAAGGCTCTGTTAAACAATCATGTTGATTTTGGAAGGAAATTTGCAAGACTCCTGCGGGAAAGCGAGACAGACGAGACCCTGCAGGAGCGTAGCGACGAAGCGGCTTGGCGCTCGCTAAGCAAGAAGCGTAGTGTATTCACGCTGCGGAACTTCTTTTCAGGGTAGCCTTAATAAAAAAACTTGAAGACATATCAATAAAACATGATACGGTCTTTAAGTTTTTTATCATAGTTGAGCGAGAAGACTCCTTCCTCAAGGAACGAAGAGAGTAGGTGGGAGATGAATCGCCTTCTTTTTTTAGTTTAAAAGAAGATATAACTGGAACACTAGTTCTTGTATTGGT
>NZ_JBQRKO010000037.1:0-23978 GCF_052318935.1 Niallia sp. 01092
CGCACAGCGCCGAGGAGGCTCCCGGACCGCCCGCGGAAAGCGAACGCCTCTCGCTGCAATCAACAGGCAAGTTTAACAGAGCCAATTGAATAAAAAACAATTCTATAATACTATTTATTTTTCAATTTTTGACAAAAACAGGCAGGAAAAACAACTTGTTTAAAAAATGTAATAGGAGTTGCTTTTATATAAAGTGGGCAGTCTCAACCTTTTTAGAAGGAAGGCTGTTTTTTCTATCCAACGTATTTTATCGAATTATGGTTTTTGTTAAGAATTTAAGTGAAAGAAGTCGAGTAAAAAATAGTAGCTTGTCCGCTATTTTGACAAACTTTTAAAAAAATACACTCTATAATTTTCAACAATAAGACTGGATAGGGAGTGTATAAAAATGGAAAAAGTAGAAAGGGACTTAATAGACACATTGGGTGAAGTTGATTTTGGAAAATCAAAAGATGGATTAGGCGTTTTTTTTCAGAAGTTTAATACCAAAATAGAAAATTTATTTGTTGTTAAAGGCTACATGCTGTTCTTCATTGGATTCTTATTAGGGAGAGCATTAATATTGGCGAAATTAACTCCATTTAGTCTCCCTTTCTTTGCAGCAGTCTATTTAACCCGTAAAGAAAAGGCGCCAATTGCTTTAGTAGGTTTAATAGGAGGTGCGGCAACCCTGTCTTTTAAAGAAGCATTCTCTAGTTTTGCGCTTTCCTTTTTATTTTTAAGTATATTTAAAATAGTAAACAGATGGAATAAAAACGAACAAAGTATGGTGCCAGTGATTGTTTTGTTAACGATACTAGGTGGAAGTTTAATAGAAGCTTATATATTACAAGGAGAAATTACACTGTATGGTGGAATGATGTCTCTTGTAGAAGGAAGCTTAGGATATATTTTAACCCTTATTTTCCTGCAAAGTTTGCCGTTGCTTACTGTAAATAAACGCAGGCAAGCGTTAAAAACAGAAGAAATTGTTTGTCTCATTATTATGTTAGCTTCTGTTATGACAGGAACAATTGGATGGACTGTATACGATATGTCGATTGAACATATCATGTCCCGATACTTAGTGCTTATCTTTGCTTTTGTCGCTGGAGCAACGATCGGATCAACGGTAGGTGTTGTAACAGGATTAATTTTTAGTTTAGCAAATATATCAAGTTTTTATCATATGAGCTTACTTGCTTTTTCTGGACTACTAGGAGGGTTGTTGAAAGAAGGCAGAAAAGTCGGAGTAGCATTAGGCCTTTATATAGCAACACTGCTGATTGGCATGTATGGAGAAGGTAGTGGTGTATTAACAGCATCTATTATGGAAACGACAGCAGCCGTAATTTTATTTTTGTTAACTCCTCAAGTTTTTACTTCACGAATGGCGAAGCATATCCCAGGAACCACTGAATATTCTTTAGAACAACAGCAGTATATGCGAAAAATGAGAGATGTCACAGCACAAAGAGTTTCTCAGTTTTCTACTGTTTTTCAGGCGCTTTCTAAAAGTTTTTCATCCAATGATACTTTTTCGGAGATGGATGACAGTGACAGAGAGCTTGATTTCTTCTTAAGCAATGTAACAGAAAAGACGTGCCAAACTTGCTTTAGAAAGGAGACTTGCTGGGCGAGAAACTTTAATACAACATATGATTATATGAAAGAAATTATGACAGAAATGTCCGAAACTGGTGGAAATATTTCAAGCAATTTATTAAGAGATTGGGAGAAGCATTGTACAAGATCAAAAAAGGTGACTGATGCGATTCATCAAGAATTAACGTTATTTCAAGCGAATCAAAAACTAAAAAAACAAGTTTTAGAAAGCCGAAAACTAGTAGCAGATCAACTTTTAGGTGTATCTGAAGTTATGGGAGATTTCGCCAAAGAGATACAAAGAGAACGAGAAAATCATCATAAGCAAGAGGAGTTAATACTAGAAGCAATACAGGAATTTGGAATTCACATTGAAAATGTAGAGATATTTAGCTTAGAACAAGGAAATGTGGATATAGATATTACAATTCCATATAACACAGGTCATGGAGAATGCGAAAAATTAATCGCCCCGATGTTATCGGACATTCTTGGAGAAACGATTATTGTGAATACAGAAGATCAATCTGATTCTTCTAATGATTATAGTCATGCCACTTTTCGATCAGCAAAAGCGTATGTAGTAGAAACTGGGGTGGCATATGCTGCAAAAGATGGAGGATTTGTATCTGGAGACAGCTATTCTACAATCGAACTGGGGCTTGGAAAATATGCGATGGCAATAAGCGACGGAATGGGAAATGGAGAAAGGGCTCATATTGAGAGTGAAGAAACATTGCAGCTTCTGCAAAAAATTCTCCAGTCTGGGATTGAGGAACAAGTGGCGATCAAGTCTATAAATTCTGTTTTATCATTACGTACAACGGATGAAATATTTTCTACTTTAGATTTAGCTATGATCGACTTGCAAAGTGCTGCTGCAAAGTTTTTGAAAATTGGTTCAACACCAAGTTTTATTAAAAGAGGTTCTAAGATCATTAAAATACAGGCCAGCAATTTACCAATGGGAATATTGCAAGATTTTGATGTGGATGTTGTGAGCGAGCAATTAAAAGCTGGAGATATACTTGTTATGATGAGCGATGGGGTGTTTGAAGGACCGAAGCATGTAGAGAACTTTGACTTATGGATGAAAAGAAAAATAAAAGAGTTAAAAACAAATGATCCTCAAGAAATAGCAGATTTAATTATGGAAGAAGTTATTCGTTCCAGATCAGGGATGATTGAAGATGATATGACGGTGCTTGTAGCGCAAATCAATCATAATATTCCAAAGTGGAAGTCCATACCTGTAAGAGCATATAGTCAAACAGCAAATTAACCAGCATTTTTAATAAGGCATTAATTGTATATCCAATAAGAAAAGGTATAAATACTCCTTTTTCCGTCAACAATGGGACTAACTCATGAATAGAGGGGAGTATTGAATGAAAACAGGAACACTTAAACAAATTCTTCTTATTACAGATGGATGCTCCAATCAAGGAGAAGACCCAATTGCAATGGCTGCATTAGCAAATGAACAAGGTATCACAGTTAATGTTATTGGTGTAATGGAACATGATACGATTGAGGAACAAGGGATAAAAGAAATTGAAGGAATTGCTCTTTCTGGTGGTGGTGTAAGTCAGGTGGTTTATGCCCAACAATTAGCACAAACGGTTCAGATGGTTACAAAAAAAGCGATGACACAAACGTTGCAAGGTGTTGTAAATAAGGAACTTCAACAAATCTTAGGAAGTTCCAAAACGGTAGAAGATTTACCACCAGAAAAACGTGGAGAAGTGATGGAAGTAGTAGATGAATTAGGCGAAAAGGTAGAATTAGATGTACTTATTCTCGTAGATACAAGTGCAAGTATGAAACATAAGCTTCCAACGGTAAAAGAGGCTTTAATCGATCTGTCATTAAGTTTAAACGCTAGATCTGGAGAGAATAAGTATGCTGTTTTTGTATTTCCCGGGAAAAAGAAAGAAGTCGAAAAATTGCTTGATTGGACACCAAGACTGGAGTCGCTTACTAGTATTTTCTCCAAGTTAACAACTGGTGGGATAACGCCAACAGGCCCAGCTTTAAAAGAAGCTATCCATTATTTCAAAAATAAACGCTCATTAAAGAGTTTGATCTCTCGTGATGATGATGAATACTTTGAAGAGTCCATTTAACATAAATCCTGGTACTGTTATTAAGGGGAAATGGCATAAAAACAATTATACAATCTTAAAAGAACTTGGTTATGGAGCAAACGGGACTGTTTTCTTAGCGGAATCCAAAATAGGACAAGTTGCTTTAAAGATAAGTAACAATGGAATGTCTATTATTTCCGAAGTAAATGTATTAAAATCCTTTGCGAAGGTCCAAGGTTACTGCCTTGGACCTTCTTTGATGGATGTGGATGACTGGATAACTAGAAGCGGAAATATTTCCTTTTATGTAATGGAATATATAAAGGGTCCAGATTTATTATCATTTATTCAACATAAGGATAGCTCTTGGATAAATGTGCTAATGATTCAACTGTTAAAAGATTTGCAAGTATTACATGAAACAAAGTGGGTGTTTGGAGATCTGAAGCCTGATAATTTAATTATTACCGGTCCACCGACTAGAATCAGATGCATTGATGTAGGAGGAACAACAATACAAGGGAGAGCGATTAAGGAGTTTACAGAGTTTTATGATCGTGGATATTGGGGATTGGGAACACGAAAGGCTGAACCGACATATGATTTATTTGCAGTTGCGATGATCATCATGAATATTGCCTATCCAAAAAGATTTAATAAAACAAATGGGGGCCTTCATCAATTACGTGCTATGGTTCAACAGAAAAGAGAACTACATCCATATGAAGGACTATTAGTTCAGGCGTTTACTGGAAAATACAGCAGTGCAAACGAAATGAGAAGCGAGTTATTACGGTTATCAAATGGAGATCCTGTTAAAACAAGGGTCCGTTCCTCTTCTGTTAATCAAAGAAGTACGCCTTCTGTCGCCAATAACAGAAGTAATAAACAAACAATAAAGAAGAATGGTTCATTAAACAGAAGGACGGTAATGAAAAAGAAGAAAAAATCAGGGGTACTCGAATCTCTGCTCCTACTCCTAATTATTTCTTTATTGTATTTATTTTACATTTACGGCCAATTAACATAATAGATGAACTGGAAAGAATTTTCATATGGAGAGTGGCATCTTTTGAAAGCTTAGTGGTAAAAGTGGTATTCTATAGTCATAATAGACTACCATATCTACTATAAACAATAATAATATGTAGAATAGTGATATGAATTAAGGAAGAAGTGCATATGTTAGATCAAAAAGTAAAAACATACTTAAAAGAGAGAGGATTATCACTTGAAGGAAAGAAGATTTTAGTTGGGGTATCTGGAGGTCCAGATTCCCTTGCATTACTTCATTATCTTTGGAGCAAACAAGCAGAATGGAGTATCTCGGTAATAGCAGCCCATGTGGACCATATGTTTAGGGGAGAAGAATCATTGCAAGAGGCAAAGTTTGTAGAGGCTTTTTGTTTGTGTAGATCTATCCCGTTTGAAATGAAAAGCATAGATGTTCCTCGTTATATAAACGAAACAGGAATAAATGCTCAAACTGCTGCTAGAGAATGCCGCTACTTATTTTTTGAAGAGATAATGAAAAAACATGGAATGGATTATTTAGCATTAGGTCACCATGGAGATGATCAAGTTGAAACAATCTTAATGAGGTTAACTAGAGGAAGTACAGGTGAAGCGAGAGCTGGCATTCCGTTCCAAAGGCCGTTTGGAAAGGGAGTATTATTTCGTCCATTCCTTTGTCTGGAAAGACAGGAAATTGAGGAGTATTGTTTAGAATACGAGCTAGACCCTAGAAGAGATCCAAGCAATGAAAAAGAAAACTATAGCAGAAATAGATACAGAAAACAGGTTATTCCTTTCCTGAAAAATGAAAATCGTCATGTTTCCCGGCATTTTCAACGCTTTAGTGAAGAATTACAAGAAGATGAGCGGTTTTTAATGGAATTAACTGTGGAGATATGGGATAAAGTAGTAAGTGCTAAAAAAGATAATGAAATAATTGTTGACATTGATGCATTTCTTTCTATAGCTATTTCTTTACAAAGAAGATGTATTCAACTAATATTAAACTATCTCTATAAAAAGATACCTGCTTCATTATCCGCATTACATACAGATAATATTATAACTTTGCTGAATAGTCCTCATGCGTCAGGAAATATTGATCTCCCTGAAGGTTTGAATGTGGTGAAATCCTATCGATTAGCTTATTTTCAACTGAATTTTACACCTGAAGAACCCTTTTATTATGAAATTTCAAAAACGGGAGAGTTATTATTACCTAATGGGTACTATATTAAGGTAGAATATATAGACAGCAGACCGCTTTTAGATGCTCATAGCATTCTTTTAAGTCCAAATACTATTTCCTTTCCTCTTATCATACGTACGAGAAGAGATGGAGATAGGATGAAGATAAAAGGAATGGATGGCACAAAAAAAGTGAAAAGTATATTTATGGATGAAAAAGTATCCATTCAAAAGAGAAAAACATGGCCTATTTTAACAGATGCTGAAAACAATATATTATGGATACCAGGCCTAAAAAAATCAATTTATTCTTATTGTGTTGAGAATAGCGATTTTTATCTATTAATAACATTTAAAACGCAATGATCTTCTAGGGGGCACACTTTAATGAAACATGATATTGAGAGGATATTAATATCAGAAGAAGAGATTCAAGAGAAAATAAAGGATTTAGCATTTCAGTTAACAGAAGAATACAATGACAAATTTCCATTGGCAATTGGTGTTCTTAAAGGAGCATTGCCTTTTATGGCTGATCTTCTAAAACGTATTGATACATACTTAGAAATGGATTTTATGGATGTGTCGAGTTATGGAAATTCAACTGTATCGTCAGGTGAAGTGAAAATTATTAAAGATTTAGACACATCAGTTGAAGGAAGAGATATATTAATCATCGAGGATATCATTGATAGCGGTTTAACGCTTAGCTACTTAGTAGATTTATTCCGTTATCGAAAAGCAAAATCTATTAAGATTGTCACACTTCTCGACAAACCAACTGGAAGAAAAGCAGATCTTCAAGCAGATTATGTAGGCTTTATCGTACCAGATGCATTTGTTGTTGGCTACGGTTTAGATTATGCAGAGAAATACCGTAATCTACCGTATATTGGCGTTTTGAAGCCAGAGGTTTATACAACTGATAATAATTAAAAGGCAGTGAAGTAAAACTCGTAAACAAAAAGGTTAATTTCTTGAATTTACACAATTTTCTATGATACTATACACTATAGTTTGTTTACCGTGGGAGGAGGTAAGGGATGAACCGTATTTTCCGTAATACCATCTTTTATTTATTAATATTTTTAGTCATTATAGGTGTAGTAAGTTTTTTCAATGGTAATAACGAACCTACTAGGCATATATCCTATAATCAATTAATTAGTCATCTCGAAAAGAATGAAGTAAAATCGATTACAACACAACCTGAACGAGGTGTCTTAGAAGTACGTGGACAATTGAAATCATATAAACGTGATGAATATTTTGTCTCCTATGTAACGAATAACGAAACTGTTCAGCAACGAATAGATAAAGCAGCGCATGAGGGCTCCAATGTAGAGGTCTTACCGGCACAAGAAACTAGCAGCTGGGTAACATTCTTTACTTCTATCATTCCGTTTGTGATTATCTTTATTTTATTCTTCTTCCTGCTTAACCAAGCACAAGGCGGCGGCAGTAGAGTAATGAACTTTGGCAAAAGTAAAGCCAAACTTTATAACGAAGAGAAGAAGAAGGTTCGCTTTAAAGATGTAGCTGGAGCAGATGAAGAAAAGCAAGAGTTAGTAGAAGTAGTTGAATTCTTAAAAGACCCAAGAAAATTTGCAGAACTTGGAGCAAGAATACCTAAAGGTGTTTTACTTAATGGACCTCCAGGAACAGGTAAAACATTATTAGCAAGAGCTGTTGCCGGCGAGGCTGGTGTGCCGTTCTTCTCTATCAGTGGTTCTGATTTTGTGGAAATGTTTGTTGGTGTGGGTGCTTCCCGTGTTCGTGATTTATTTGAAACAGCGAAAAAGAATGCACCATGTATTATATTTATTGATGAAATTGACGCTGTTGGTCGCCAACGTGGTGCTGGTCTTGGCGGTGGACATGATGAGCGTGAGCAAACATTAAACCAATTATTAGTTGAGATGGATGGTTTCGGAGCGAATGAAGGAATTATTATTATTGCTGCGACAAACCGCCCGGATATTTTGGACCCAGCGTTATTGCGTCCAGGTCGTTTTGACCGTCAAATAACGGTTGACAGACCAGATGTAAATGGTCGTGAAGCAGTTCTGCGTGTCCATGCCCGTAATAAACCATTGGCTGAGACTGTGGATCTTAAGAGCATTGCGATGCGTACCCCAGGATTTTCTGGTGCAGATTTAGAAAATCTACTCAATGAAGCAGCACTTGTTGCAGCTAGAGCAGATAAGAAGAAAATTGATATGGAAGATATGGATGAAGCAACGGACCGTGTCATTGCTGGTCCTGCAAAGAAAAGTCGTGTAATCTCGAAAAAAGAACGAAACATAGTAGCATATCATGAAGCAGGTCATACTATTATTGGTGTAGTTTTAGATGAAGCAGATATGGTACATAAAGTAACCATCGTTCCTAGAGGTCAAGCGGGCGGCTATGCTGTTATGCTTCCAAAAGAAGATCGTTTCTTAATGACAAAGCAAGAGCTACTTGATAAAATTACCGGCTTGTTAGGCGGACGTGTAGCAGAAGATATCGTATTTGGTGAAGTAAGTACTGGTGCTCATAATGATTTCCAAAGAGCTACTAATATTGCCCGTAAAATGGTAACAGAATATGGAATGAGCGATAAGCTTGGACCGTTGCAATTTGGTCAGGCTCAAGGTCAAGTATTTTTAGGCAGAGATTTGAATAATGAACAAAATTATTCGGATGCAATAGCTTATGATATTGATCAGGAAATCCAAAGAATTATTAAAGAAAGTTATGAAAGAGCAAAAACAATTCTTACGGAAAACCGCGAGAAATTAAATATCATTGCAGAAACTTTACTTGAAGTAGAAACATTAGATGCTGAACAAATCAACAGCTTATATAAAGACGGAAAACTTCCAGATCGTTCCGCTCAAACAGAAACTATTTCATCTGATGCTGATGATGTGAAAGTAAATATCAACATGAAGAAAGAAGATCAAGAGCCGAAAGAGGAGCTATGATCATGATACAAAAAAAGGATGTACATATGTGCATCCTTTTTTGTACGAATAAATGCCTGTCTTCTGAAGGGGCGGGAGTGTTTTAATAAGAAAAAGAATTTGATATTTCACTAATATTAGGAGATTATGATATGATGTTTGCAGTGTTTAAAATGGGAATTGTGCGATAAAATAGAAATTTAACTTACGCTTGTTAAGCTAAGTTGTATATAAGTAATAGCAACAGTATTAATAATAAAAAAGTGGTGAAGATTATGATTTTTGTCTTTGATGTTGGGAATACAAACACTGTTTTAGGAGTATATGAAAATGATAAATTAAAGCATCATTGGAGAATTGAAACGAATCGTTATAAAACGGAAGATGAATATGGTATGATCATTAAATCGCTATTTGATCATGTTAACTTACATTTTTCTCATATAAACGGAATTATTATATCCTCGGTTGTTCCGCCCATTATGTTTGCTTTAGAAAGAATGTGTGAAAAATACTTTCAAATAAAACCTCTTGTTGTTGGACCTGGAACAAAAACAGGCTTGAATATTAAATATGATAATCCTAAAGAGGTTGGAGCGGATCGTATTGTAAATGCAGTTGCTGCTATTCGTGAATATGGAAGTCCATTGATTATTGTTGATTTTGGCACTGCCACGACATTTTGTTATATAAATGAACAGAAACAATATATGGGTGGAGCGATCTCTCCAGGTATTAACATCGCTACAGAAGCCCTATATTCTAAAGCGGCAAAGCTGCCAAGAATAGAAATTGTACGTCCTGATGGGGTAATTGGAAAAAACACGGTATCTGCTATGCAATCTGGCATCCTATATGGATATGTTGGTCAAGTTGAAGGAATTGTAAAACGAATGAAAGAGTATAGTAAAGAGAATCCTAAAGTTATTGCAACTGGCGGACTAGCTAATTTAATTGCAAAAGAATCCAATATAATTGATGTTGTGGATCCGTTTTTAACATTAAAAGGATTACAGCTGATATATGAAAAAAATAAAACAAATGTAAAATAATTGTTCGTGTTTAAAAAGGAGTGGTAATGATGGGAGATTATTTAGTTAAGGCGTTAGCGTTTAATGATCAGGTGCGAGCTTACTCAGTGAAAAGCACAGATACAGTGGCAGAAGCACAAAGAAGACATTATACTTGGCCAACGGCATCTGCGGCATTAGGAAGATCATTAACTGCTGCTGCTATGTTTGGTGCTATGTTAAAAGGCGATCAAAAATTAACTGTAAAAATTGATGGTGGCGGACCGATTGGTTTAATATTGGTTGATGGAAATGCGAAAGGAGACGTAAGAGGTTACGTTACGAACCCACAAACGCATTTTGATTTAAATGAGCACGGAAAGTTGGATGTAAAGAGAGCTGTAGGAACAGAAGGAACATTATCAATTGTGAAAGACATTGGAATGCGCGATTATTTTACAGGTCAAGTACCGATTGTTTCAGGAGAACTAGGAGAAGATTTTACGTATTATTTAGTAACATCAGAGCAAATTCCTTCTTCCGTTGGAGTAGGCGTTCTTGTCAATCCAGATAATTCTATTCTCGCAGCTGGCGGTTTTATGATTCAATTATTGCCAGGAACAGATGAAGAAACGATAACAAAGATTGAAAAACGTTTAGGTGAAATACCGCCTATTTCAAAATTAATTCAAAAAGGTTTAACACCTGAAGAAATTTTAGAAGAAATCTTCAGCGCAGAAAATATGAAGATAATCGAAACAATGCCAGTTTCTTTTACTTGTACATGTTCTAAAGATAGATTTTCTAATGCTATCATTAGTCTTGGCAAAGAAGAAATCGAAGACATGATTATAACAGATGGAAAAGCGGAAGCTCATTGCCATTTCTGTAATGAAAAATATATATTTTCAAAAGGAGAGTTAGCATCTCTTTTAGAAGAAGCAAAATAATATCAAGATCATGAAACAAGCATAGTACTCACTCTATGCTTGTTTTTTTTGCTGTTTTCTCAAAGTTTGTTGTTATTTACGTAAAAAAATGGGAGAAGAAGTACTAAGCAGCCTGAATACACGTAGACTCCTGTGGGAAAGCGAGAAAGGACGAGACCCCACAGGAGCGTATGCGACGAGGAGGCTCGACGCTCGCTAAACGGACGAAGTGTATTCAGGCTGCGAGTTTTAAAGCAACAATCTATACGAAAACAGCTTTTTTTTTGATAAATTGTAGGGTTCTTCATCCATTTTTTCGTTTATTTAGTAGATTGCTAATTTGGGAGGAGAAAAATTTGATAAAGATTAAGGATGTTAGCCACTCGTTTGAAATCGGGAAAAAAAATAAAAAAACAACATATCCAGTTTTAAAAAATATTAATCTTGAGATAAAAAAAGGGGAAATTGTCACGATTATAGGAAGAAGTGGATCGGGGAAATCAACCCTTTTAAATTTAATTAGTGGATTTATGCAGGCTAATGAAGGAGAAATTTGGATAGATAATCAAAAAGTGAACGAGTTTAATGAAGCTTCCTTTGCTGATTTTCGTTTAACCCATATAGGGTTTATTTTTCAAAGCTTTCAATTAATTCCGAGTATGACCGCATTTGAAAATGTGCAGCTTCCGTTAATTTTAAAAGGAGAGGGAGAAAAAGAACGGAAAGAAAGAACGTTGGAAGTGTTAGAAAGAGTAGGCCTGCAAGATTTTGCTGATCATTATCCTAGCGAGTTATCTGGCGGGCAGCAGCAGCGCATAAGTATCGCAAGAGCACTTGTCGTCAATCCTCCGCTTATTTTGGCTGATGAACCAACAGGCAGTTTGGATAGTGACACAGAAGAGGAGCTGTTAACTTTTATTAAAGAGTTAAATCGGGATTTAAACATTACATTTTTAATTATTACCCATGATGAAAACGTTGCAAAAATAGGGGATCGCATTGTGCAAATTAGTGATGGAAATATAGTAGAGGAGGTTCATTCCTTATGAGATGGAAAGACCAGGTTGCATTTGTTAAACAAAATATGAAAAAAAATAAAACAAGGATGTTTATGACCATTTTAGCAACGGCAATGGGGTGTGCTTTTCTTATTGTATTAGCATCTGTTGGATTTGGCTTAAATGAATCGATTGTAAAGGAAACAACAGAAAATCGTACAGTAACGAATATAGAAGTTCACAATAAAACAGAAGGCGATAGTGAAGGGTTAACAGATAAGGATGTACAGTATTTTGAATCAATTGATCATGTTAAAGCTGTTACAAGAAGGCAAGCATTACAGCAGCCAGGTGAATATACACTAGATGCGTTTAAAATAACAGCAGGAACAGTTGTTGCTAATATGTCATCTGAAGTAAAAGCTGGTTTTGAATTATCAAAAGGAAGATTGCCAGAAAAAGATAATGAGGTAGTCGTCGGGTATCATTTTTTAGAAAATCTACTACCTGAAGGTGTGGACTATGACAAAATATATGATGAAAAAGGTCAGTTAAAAGAGGAGTATCTTTATAAAGGGGATTTAATCGGGAAAACAATCGAACTAACGGTACATTTATCAGATAATAAATCGGATGATAAGACGAAGAAAATAAAATTAGAAATAGTTGGATTGGGTAAAAAGCCAACAAAAGACTGGATCTATAATTCTAATGTTTATATTTCAGAAAATATTTTAAAATCGATTGAAGGTTTTACTGGTACTGCAAAAGGTGCATTGAGAAGCTCAGAGGAAAATAATAATCAATTAAGCGATGCAAGAGTATATGATGAAGTAAATATTTATGCAGATAAACTAGAAAATGTGGAAAGTATTTCAAAGCAATTAGAAGACAAAAATTATTATGTTTACTCCGTTTTAAATGAATTACAAGAAATTAATAAAGTGTTTGCTATTTTAAAAGTTGGTTTAATTTTTATCGGTACGATTGCCATTATTATTGCATCTATTGGCATTTATAATACGATGACAATGTCCGTAACGGAAAGAGCACCGGATATTGGCATCATGAAAGCGTTAGGGGCAAACCCTGCCGTCATCAAAAAAATATTTCTTTTAGAAAGCAGTTTTATTGGTCTAATTGGTGCATTAGTAGGAACAGTCGTTTCTTATGGCATAAGCTATTTAGTGAATTTTATCATCCCTATTGTTGTAAAAAGCTTCTTTAATGAAGAAATTCCATCAGGATTTATGTTTAGTTCTATTCCATTCAGTCTGCCGATTATCTGTATTATTATTTGTTATGCTGTTACCATTATTTCTGGATCACGACCAGCAAGAAGGGCAACGAAGGTAGATGTATTAAAAGCGTTAAGAAGAGAAGTATAAGAACAAAACTTTCTATTTGGCCAATTCACGACTAGTCAGGGTGTGATTGGTCTTTTTTTTAAGATAGGCTCTGCTAAACGATTATGTTGATTTTGGAAGGGGATTTGCGAGACTCTTGCGGAAAAACGGGCTGGAAAGACCCCGCAGTGAGGTACGAGCAAGGAGGCTTGCCAGTTCGTTCGCGGAAAGCGAGCGAATTTTCTGGCCATTCTAAATCAACACTGAAATTTAACAGAACCACCCATGCTAATAAAAATTTGCACCATGGGGGATGAAAATAAGTGGTGTTCATTCAGAGTGAAGATAGAAGGAGTTAGAGCTTAGAATGATGTTGGTTTGGAGAAGCGTTCGCTCGACTCCTGCGGGATTAGCGAGACAGGCGAGACCCCGCAGGAGCAAAGTGACGAGGAGGCTCGGCGCTCGCCCCGCGGAAAGCGAGCGATAAGCTTCGGAAAACCCCTTTTAACAGAGCTTATTTTCCAAGTAGCCTTAAAATAAAAGAGAATAGTAAAAATTCCCTAGCAAAATATGAATTTTCCGTAAAATTAACGTATATTAATTGACAAAAAGAGGATTCATTGATAAATTATTTATAACAAAACCAATTAATTTACTCGGATTATTAAGAAGGAGAGAATATCATGTCACGTATAGCTAATTCAATTTTAGATTTAATCGGTCAAACACCAATAGTAAAATTAAATCGTTTAGTGGACGATGGAAGTGCAGATGTATACTTAAAGCTTGAATATATGAACCCTGGCAGCAGTGTAAAAGATCGTATTGCACTTGCAATGATTGAGGCTGCAGAACAAAGTGGGGAATTAAAAGAAGACAGCACTATAATTGAGCCAACAAGTGGAAACACAGGTATTGGTCTTGCGATGGTTGCAGCAGCAAAAGGATATAAATCTATTCTTGTTATGCCTGAAACAATGAGTTTGGAAAGACGCAATCTATTAAGAGCCTATGGTGCAGAACTTGTATTAACACCAGGTCCAGAAGGTATGGGCGGAGCGATTCGCAAAGCAGAAGAATTAGCGAAAGAAAACGGCTATTTCCTACCACAACAATTCAAAAACTTATCCAATCCGGAAGTACATAGAAAAACAACGGCGCAGGAGATTATTTCTGCATTCGGTGATGAGCAGTTGGATGCGTTTATTTCTGGCATCGGAACAGGTGGAACGATCAGCGGTGCTGGTGAAGTATTAAAAGAAAAATATGAAAATA
This sequence comes from Niallia sp. 01092, assembly GCF_052318935.1. NCBI lineage: Bacteria > Bacillati > Bacillota > Bacilli > Caryophanales > Bacillaceae > Niallia > Niallia sp. 01092. Next base: position 14,380 of record NZ_JBQRKO010000037.1, read on the forward strand.
TTAAAATATATGCAGTAGAACCAGCTGATTCCCCTGTTTTATCCGGAGGGAAACCAGGACCGCATAAAATTCAAGGAATCGGAGCTGGATTTGTTCCAGATACATTAAATAGCGAAATTTATGATGATATTATTCAAGTAACGACAGAGCAAGCATTTGAATATGCTCGCCGTGCTGGAAAAGAAGAGGGCGTTTTAGGCGGTATTTCTTCTGGTGCTGCTATCTATTCAGCATTAAAGGTAGCAAAAGAATTAGGAAAAGGGAAAAAAGTATTAGCAATCATTCCAAGTAATGGTGAGCGCTACTTAAGTACACCATTATACCAATTTGATGAGGCATAAAATAAAAACAACCAAATCACTTTTTTAAAACAAGCAGTCTATATGGCTGCTTGTTTTTTATTGCGTCAAAGCTTGTTGCTTATTTATGGAGATGTGTGCAATTCTAAATTGGAAAGTATTTCAATGTGTTATATTAGTGAAAGAGATAATTGTTAGTGCGGTCGTTTAATTCTATTTATGTATTTGTAACTACTTGGAAGGAGGGATAAAATGCCGTATTTTTTCCTTTTTGTATTTGCGCTTTTTGCTGGAATGGCATTACCTGTTCAAACGGCAATTAATGCCGAATTGCGTACAACAATTCAGTCGCCTTATTTAGCAGCTATGATTTCTTTTTTAGTTGGAGCTACCGTATTATGCGGTGTAACACTGGCAGTAGAACATACGATTATACCGAATAAAGTCGTATTTACGAAGCCATGGTGGATTTGGAGCGGTGGAGCACTTGGCATCCTGTTCGTGTTAGCAAATGTTATACTCATGCCTAAAATTGGTTCTGCACTAACCGTAGGACTTACACTTGCAGGTCAATTAATCATGGCGATTATTATTGACCATTTTGGTTGGTTTCACCTTCCTGTTCATGAGATAAACATTCCTAGAATAATAGGGGTTTTACTAATTTTAGGCGGTATTTTTTTGGTGCAGCGATTTTAAAAAAGAATTGCTGTTTTCTAAAAGTTTGTTGTTTTTGAATAGAAAAATAAACATGGCTGAAGCACTGAGCAGCCTGAATACACGTAGACTTCTGCTTAGAAAAGCGAGAAAGACGAGACCCCACAGGAGCATAGTGACGAGGAGGATCGGCACTCGTCCGCGGGGTAAATAACAACAATCAATACGAAAAGAATTGATGATATAGGAAAGACTGATCCAAACATGAATGTTTTTAGAAAGCTAGTTGTGATATAAAAAGTTGAAAGCAAGGCAGAAGTGGCTTTGCTTTTTTGCGTAATATCGTAATTTATATGTCTTAAGTTAGATAACTGTCTAGCTCCAGCGCCTAGCCCCTGTGAAAAATAACCCTTTGCCTCTAAAAGTAAAAAGCACTTTTCGAGTCAAATGAACATTTTTCTTCGGGGCTGATCAAGGTGCTTCCGCTTTTCTAAATATCTTTTCTAATTTTTTTGTCTTTCTCCCTGTTCATCATGTATGATGAAAAAAGAGAAAATGGTAAGGGGCGAAAGGTGATTGAAACAGTATAACGTATACAGCAAGCATATGGCTTTTTCTTATAAACGGTTTTTTAAACAATTTCTTGATCTAACAAGAAATAAAGAGCACTATGTATTATTAGAAAGCGGTAGAGGCGGAAGATATAGTATAGCAGCGATAAATCCTATTGTGAAAATGATCGGGAAAAATAATAAATTGGAGGTAACTACAGATAGTCATACAGAAATAATGGAAGGCAATCCACTCCACTTAGTGAAGGATGTCATAAGACAATATAAGGTAGAATCATATCCTGCTTTGCCTGATTTTCAAGGAGGGGCCCTTGGTTTTATTAGCTATGATTATATTCGTTACATTGAACGATTACCTAATGAGACGATGGATGATTTAGAAATACCGGATGTTTATTTTCTTCTATTTGATGAATGGTATGTTTACGACCATCAAGAAAAGCAGTTATGGTTCATGGCTTTATATGAAGAGGGACATTATGATGATGCACAAAAGAAAATAGAGGAACGTACGAATCAATGGCTTGAACGGATAGACCAGGAAGAGGAGGTTGCTGATACAGAAAAGACCGATGATTTACAGGTTTCTATAAAGGATAACGAGTTTCAGCGCTCCGTTCGCAAAATTCAAGATTACATTGCACAAGGCGATGTTTTTCAAGTCAATTTATCTGTGCGCCAAACAAAGCCATTGCATGTTCCTGCTATAGAAGTATATAAACAGCTGCGCGTACTAAATCCGTCGCCATATATGGGCTATTTTCATACGCCGGATTTTCAGCTTGTATGTGGTTCTCCAGAACTTTTAGTGAAAAAGAAGGGAGACGAGGTAAGCACAAGGCCAATTGCTGGTACAAGATCAAGAGGAAAAGATGATGACGAGGATCAAGCGCTTGCTAACGAGCTGATAGAAAGTGAAAAAGAACGAGCAGAGCATGTGATGTTAGTTGATTTAGAGCGCAATGACCTTGGGAGAGTTTGTCAGTATGGTTCAGTAGAAGTAAATGAGTTTATGGTGATCGAAAAATATTCTCACGTGATGCATATTGTCTCGAATGTTAGAGGGACATTGGCAGAAGATAAAGATGAATATGACTTAATTGACAGTATGTTTCCTGGAGGAACGATAACAGGTGCTCCTAAAGTAAGAACAATGGAGATTATTGAAGAATTAGAACCAGTAAAAAGGGGACCTTATACAGGCTCGTTAGGCTGGATAGGGTTTAACAGAGATGTTGAATTAAATATTATGATTCGCACGATGCTTGTAAAGGACGAAAAGGCATATGTACAAGCAGGTGCAGGAATAGTCATTGATTCTGTTCCTAGCAATGAATATAAAGAGTCGATGAAAAAAGCACGGGCGCTTTGGAATGCAAAAGAATTAGCTGAGAGACATGAGGGGTAAAGACAATGATTTATATGATCGATAATTATGATTCATTTACGTACAATCTTGTGCAATATTTAGGTTCAATGGGAGAAAAGCTGGTTGTGAAAAGAAATGACCAAATTTCTATCGAAGAGATAAGAAAAGAAAATCCTGATTATTTAATGATTTCACCAGGACCATGCAGCCCCAATGAAGCAGGCATCAGCTTAGAAGCAATAGACGCTTTCTCAGGAGAAGTACCTATTTTTGGTGTATGCTTAGGTCATCAAGCTATTGCACAAGTGTTTGGCGGGGATGTAGTTCAAGCGGAGAATTTGATGCACGGAAAAATATCCATGATGTTTCATGATGGAAAAACAATCTTTAAGGACTTGCCGAACCCATTCCCAGCGACAAGGTATCATTCCTTGCTTGTGAAAAAAGAGACGCTGCCAGCTTGTTTTGAAGTTTCTGCATGGACGGAGGAAGGCGAAATCATGGGGATTCGCCATAAAGAAGTACCTATCGAAGGAGTGCAATTTCATCCTGAATCGATAATGACAACAGATGGAATGGAACTATTGAAAAATTTCATTACTTATTATGCGAGAAATGGTAAAGAGTAGACTATGTACATTTATATAAACGAGAAAGTAGTTAAGCAAGAAGAGGCAGTTATTTCAGTGTTTGATCACGGTTTTATGTATGGATTAGGCTTATTTGAAACGTTTCGTATTTATGAGGGACACCCGTTTTTGTTAGAAGACCATTTACAACGTTTAAATCATGGATTAAAGCGATTAAATATTGAGCGAGTTTTTACAAGAGAAGAAGTAAATAGCATCATACAAGTTTTATTGCAAAAAAACGATTTAAAAAATGCGTATATTCGTTTTAATGTATCTGCTGGAAGTGGCGCGATTGGTTTACAAACAGCTCCATATACCAATCCGAATATCGTGATGTACATGAAACCATTGCCTGCAGCAGGCCGAATGGTAGAAAAAAAGGGGCGGATTTTGGCGATTCCCCGCAATACACCAGAAGGGGATGAAAGGCTAAAATCTCATCATTATCTTAATAATATTTTTGCGAAAAGGGAAATAGGGACAGACGCAGAAATAGAAGGGATATTTTTAACGAAAGAACAGCACTTAGCAGAGGGCGTCACAACTAATTTGTTTTGGATAAAAAAGGACGTTCTTTATACCCCTAGCTTAGATACAGGCATTTTAAATGGGATTACTAGACAGTTTATTATGGCGTATGCCAAAAAAATGGGTATGACAGTAGAAGAAGGTTTTTATGCAGTTGAACATATGCTGCAAGCAGAAGAAGTGTTTGCAACCAATTCTATTCAAGAAATTATTCCGCTAAAAAGCATCGATACCCATTTGTTTAATGGAGCAGCTGGCAAGGTTGTCGCCCTTTTTCATAAAAATTACCGAAAACTGTCTAGTTCGTTATGGTCAATCAAAGAGATGGGGGAAAAATAAATTGGCAATAAATTGTGCACCTTACACACTAAACTATCATGATAAAACACTCATAATGGGTATTTTGAATGTTAACCATGATTCGTTTTCTGATGGCGGGAAATTTAGAGAAAAAGATAAAGCGGTAAAGCATGCATTAGAGATGGTGGAAAACGGAGCGGATATTATTGATATTGGCGGGGAATCTACAAGGCCGGGATATGTAGAAATTTCAGCAGAAGAGGAATTGGAAAGAGTAATTCCGATTATTGAGACAGTTTCTAAAGAAGTGGATGTGCCGATATCCATTGATACATATAAAGGAATAGTGGCAAATGAAGCATTAAATGCAGGTGCCCATATCGTTAATGATATTTGGGGAGCAAAAAAAGATCCAATGATTGCAAAGGTTGCGGCAGAGAAGGATGCGCCGATTATTTTAATGCATAATCGAGATAATCAACTATATACCAATTTTGTTGAGGATGTATTATCAGATTTAGCTGAAAGTATACAGATTGCAAAAACAGCTGGAGTAAAAGAGGAAGATATTATTTTGGATCCGGGTATAGGATTTGCAAAAAATTTAACAACTAATTTAGAGATGATGAGACATTTAGATAAGTTAGTAGAGATGGGGTATCCTGTTTTACTTGGAACATCCAGAAAATCGATGATCGGTAATGTTCTAGATTTGCCTGTATCAGAAAGAATTGAAGGCACTGGAGCGACAGTTTGCTACGGAATTCAAAAGGGGTGTCAAATAATCAGGGTACATGATGTGAAAGAAATGGCTAGAATGGCAAAAATGATGGATGCTTTAATGGGAAGGGGGCAATACGGTGGATAAGATACGCTTAACTAAAATGGAGTTTTACGGTTATCACGGAGTATTTCCTGAAGAAACGAAACTTGGCCAACGATTTATCATTGATTTGGAAGTAGAGGCAGACTTAAGAGAAGCAGGGGAAAGTGACAATTTAGAACACTCCGTTAATTATGGTCAGCTCTATTTCGATGTTAAAGAAATAGTTGAAGGCAAACCGTATCAGTTAATTGAAGCGCTAGCTGAAAACATTGCACAGAAGCTTTTGCACAACCATGAGCGACTTGAAAGTGTACGTGTTGCTGTTATAAAACCAGATCCACCGATACCTGGCCACTACCAGTCAGTATCTGTGGAAATTTTGAGGAAAAAATAATGAATCATAATGCCTATTTATCGCTAGGTTCTAATATAGGAAACAGGGTAGAGTTTTTAAAAGAAGCTGTGCATATGCTACATGAACATGAAAAAATTAATTTAGTAAATATTTCATCCATCTATGAAACAGATCCGGTTGGATTTGAAGACCAGGACTTATTTTTAAATATTGTAGTACAGATTCATACAATCTTGGACCCATACTCCCTTCTAGAAGCTTGCCAGTTTATTGAAAATAATCTTGGAAGAAAAAGGATGGTAAGGTGGGGGCCGAGAACGATAGACCTTGACATTTTATTGTTTAATCACGAAAATATAGAATCAGAGAAACTAATTATTCCACATCCAAGAATTGCAGAGCGAGCATTTGTTGTAATTCCTTTATTGGAAATTGCTCCAACGATTGAATTGCCTAATGCACATACACCTTTAAAGGAAAGCAAAAAGTTTTTGCAGGATAAAGAAGGAGTAAGGATATGGAGACAGCAGAAAAATGGGGAAGACGTATTCGCGCTTTTCGAAAACTAAAGGGATATACACAGGAAAGTTTAGCTAAAGAGCTGCTGATTTCTGTTTCAATCTTAGGAGAGATTGAAAGGGGAAATCGAGTGCCTTCGGATGATATGATAGATTTAATAGTAAAAGCTTTAAATATAAGCAGGAAAGATTTGGATCCTGATTTAAAATAGTAATCAATAAGGGGATATTAATTCAAAGGGAGGTATTATCAGTGTTTAAAATAGGGAATGTAGAAATGCAAAACCGAGTAGTGCTTGCTCCGATGGCGGGTATCTGTAACTCCGCATTTCGTTTAACGGTAAAAGAGTTTGGTGCTGGCTTAGTATGCGCTGAGATGATCAGTGATAAAGGAATTGTTTTTAAAAACGAAAAAACAATGAATATGCTTTATATCGATGAAAGAGAAAATCCTCTAAGCTTGCAAATTTTTGGAGGAGAAAAAGACACACTTGTGGAAGCTGCACAATTTGTCGATAAAAATTCTAATGCGGATATCATTGATATAAACATGGGTTGTCCGGTTCCTAAAATTACAAAATGTGATGCAGGAGCAAAGTGGCTGCTAGATCCGAATAAGATTTATGAAATGGTTGCTGCAGTTGTCGATGCTGTAGATAAACCTGTTACAGTAAAAATGCGTATGGGTTGGGATGAAGACCATATTTATGCTGTTAGAAATGCTCAAGCAGTAGAACGTGCTGGAGGAAGTGCGGTGTCTCTTCATGGACGTACACGCGTGCAAATGTATGAAGGAAAAGCTAATTGGGATATTATTCGTGAAGTAAAACAGTCTATCAATATTCCATTGATTGGAAATGGAGATGTACAAACACCACAAGATGCAAAAAGAATGTTAGATGAAACAGGCTGTGATGGTGTGATGATAGGAAGAGCGGCACTTGGAAATCCATGGATGATTTATCGTACAGTCAAATATTTGGAAACAGGTGAATTAATTGGAGAGCCATCTGTTCGTGAAAAAATTAATGTTTGCATCCTTCACTTAGATCGTTTAATTGCTTTAAAAAATGAAAATGTGGCAGTAAGAGAAATGAGAAAACATGCAGCATGGTATTTAAAAGGAATAAGAGGGAATGCAAAAGCACGTAATGCTATTAATGAATGTGATACGCGTGAACAATTAGTGACCTTGTTAAACGCTCTTGTAATAGAAGCGGAAGAAAAAGAACAAAAAGAAATACAGGTTGGCTGACTTTGACTTTTTCAGTTTGAGTTTCTATAATATGATTTGGAAATAAGCTGTCGGTGAAAAATCTGACAGTTTTTTTTCTTTTTTAGTGTCTGTACTCGCGACATTGTGTAGAATAATAAAGTATGTATAAAAAATTTACGATTCCTTTTTAAAGGATGTTTAAAAAGGCACCAAATGATAAGCGGCGAATCTCTTCGTTGGCTTGCTTTTCCGCTACTCACGTATTTAAAAGCATACGTTGTGTTGCTCAAAGCTACGCCGCCTCGACCTTCTTGCTTTTAATTTGTTACCTTTTTGAACACACACTTATAGGTGATCATACATAAAAAAGATGGTGGAGATGATTAAAATGAGTCATGAAGAATTAAATGACCAGTTGCAAGTTAGACGTAACAAAATGAATGAGTTACGTGAACAAGGAATAGATCCATTCGGTAAACGTTTTGAAAGAACAAATCTATCTGAGGGGCTTAAACAACAATATAGTTCTTTTGAAAAAGAAGAATTAGAAGAAAAAGCAATTCATGTTACGATCGCAGGAAGAGTGATGACCAAAAGAGGAAAAGGGAAAGCTGGTTTTGCTCATATTCAAGATCTTGAAGGTCAAATTCAATTATATATTCGCAAAGATAATGTTGGGGAAGAGCAATATGCTATTTTTAACTCGGTTGATTTAGGGGACATTGTTGGTGTAGAAGGAGTTCTTTTCAAAACGAATGTTGGAGAGTTATCCATTAAAGTAAAAGACTTTACATTATTAACAAAAGCACTTCGTCCACTGCCAGATAAATTTCACGGTTTAAAAGATATTGAACAACGCTACCGTCAACGTTATTTAGATTTAATTGCAAGTGAAGAAAGTAAACATACATTTATTCTTCGCAGTAAAATTATTCAATCTATGCGCAGATATTTAGATGATCATGGTTATTTAGAAGTAGAAACACCTATGATGCATTCTATTGCAGGTGGAGCATCAGCTCGTCCGTTTATTACACATCACAATGCATTGGATATGCCGCTTTATATGCGTATTGCAATCGAACTTCATTTGAAACGACTAATTGTTGGCGGGTTGGAAAAAGTCTATGAAATTGGCCGTGTTTTCCGTAATGAAGGAGTTTCCACTAGACATAATCCTGAGTTCACCATGATTGAGTTGTATGAAGCATATGCGGACTACCGTGATATTATGAGCTTAACAGAAAATTTAGTTGCACATATTGCAAAAGAAATCCATGGTTCAACAACTGTCACTTATGGCGAGTATGAAGTAGACTTGAAGCCAGAATGGACAAGACTTCATATGGTAGATGCAATCAAACAGTATACAGGTGTTGATTTCTGGCCAGAGACAAGTCTAGAAGAAGCTAGAAGATTAGCAAAAGAGAATAATATTGAAATAAATGATAATATGACATACGGACATATTGTAAATGAGTTTTTCGAACAAAAAGTTGAAGAAAAACTCATTCAACCTACATTTATTTATGGGCATCCACTAGAGATTTCTCCATTAGCTAAGAAAAATGAAGAAGATCCACGTTTCACAGATCGATTTGAGTTATTTATAGTAGGTCGTGAGCATGCTAATGCATTTACAGAATTAAATGATCCAATTGATCAACGTGAAAGATTCGAAGCACAATTAAAAGAGCGTGAGCAAGGAAATGATGAAGCGCATCTAATGGATGATGATTTCGTTGAAGCGCTAGAATATGGAATGCCGCCAACAGGTGGGTTAGGAATCGGTATAGACCGTTTAGTTATGCTTTTAACTAATTCTCCTTCCATAAGAGATGTATTATTATTTCCATTAATGAGACATCGTTAATAGAAGAGGCAGAGTGCATTTATTGTACTCTGTTTTTTCAAAAGATAAGAAAGTATAAAATTTCGAACCTAGTTTAGTGTCGAGCTCCAGCGCCTAGCCCCTGTGAAAGATAACCTCTTGCCTCTAAAAGTAAAAAACACTTTTTGAGTCAAGAGAACATTTTTCTTCGGGGCTGAGCAAGGCGCCTGCGCTTTTCTTATTTCTCAAAAGCATGCAGTCAGAACCTTATTTTTATAGAAAGGAGAGAAAGCGTAATGAGTATATTATAAGGATAAATTGTAAGAATATTTTTTCTTTTAAAAAGTAGTTGCATCAATTTAGATACGATGGTATATTAATATCTGTTGTTGAAACAAGTTAGCAACGAACTGAAAAATAATTTTAAAAAAGTGTTGACTCGGGAAATGACTTCTGTTAATATTAAAAAGTCGCCCGATAGCGATAGAATGAATTG
>NZ_JBQRKO010000038.1:0-23130 GCF_052318935.1 Niallia sp. 01092
AATTCATCATTCTCTTCTCCTCTATATTAAAATAAAACAAAATTCTTTCCCTTACATAAAAAATACTTTGGTTAAATTTTCATCTATTTAAAAACCAACCACATTATTACATTATTCCGATTGGTAAGCAAGGATTTATTTTTATATTATATAAATTTTTTCACTTTAAAAACAGGACAATAGTTGAAACAATGGGAATTAACCAACAAACAAAAATTTTCTTAAAATTTTTCTAAAAAATAAAACCTTGTATTTTAATCGGAATAATGCAATTATATAAAAATACATAAGATCTGATTGGACAACCAAAGGATCCTTTGTCTTACTTATGCGTTTCAGTATAAGTAAAGCGAAGGATTTATTTTTATATTATATAAATTTGTTTAAATAACGGAGGAACAAAAATGAATGTGGAAAAAAGAAAGTTTCTAAATACTTTCTATGTATTTTTAACTTTAGTCATGTTTACATCGATTTTTCTAACAGGATGCGAACAACAAAAGGCCAGTAAATCAGCGGATGGAAAATATGAAACAACAGAGCTGCGTTACTATAGCAGCCCAGGAGCTGTAAGCTACCCTGAACTAGCGGAAGATTTAGGCTATTTAGGACCTATCAAACTGAAAAATGTCGGCATCCCGCCAAGTGGAGGTCCGCAGGAAATACAAAATGTTGTAACGGACAATGTAGATTTCGGCAGTGCTTTTAACGGCGCCATTATTAAGTTAATTGCAGCGAAGGCTCCCATTAAGTCTGTTATAGGTACTTACGGCATCGATAAAGATTCATGGGTTGGTCTTATGGTGTTAGATAATAGCTCGGTTAAAAATGCAAAAGATCTTATTGGAAAAAAAGTTGCATTAAATACGCTTGGCGCCCACGGAGAATACATGTTGAAAGAATACTTGCAGCGAAATGGTTTAACGAAAAAAGAAATCAGCAGCATCACTTTAGTTCCTGTCCCACTCGGAAATATCGAGATGGCTTTACGACACAATCAAGTTGATGCTGCTCTATTCGGAGGAATATTTCGAGATAAAGCAATACAGCGCGGCGGCATCCATCCTTTAGTTACTGACTATGATATATTTGGCAACTTTACTGCTGGCAGTTATGTAATGAATAAGAAATTTTTAAAAGAAAATCCAAACACCGCAAAACAATTCATTGAAGGAACAGCTAAAGCGATTGAGTGGGCACAAACAACTTCACGAGACCAAGTAATTGATCGATTTATAAAAATTGTGAAAAATCGCGATGGAGCAAATGTAGATACTTCAGGTCTAGAGTTATGGAAAAGTACGGGAATAGCGGGTAAAGGCGGTCTGCTTCAAGATAAAGAATTTAGCATTTGGATTAACCAGCTTGTTAAATCAGGAAAATTAAAAAAAGGAAAGCTTACTCCGAACGATGTGTTTACAAACGATTATAACCCTTACAAAAATCAGTAAAAGGAGAAGAAACAATGACAGCAAAAATCAAATTCCAGAATGTTTTTAAAGAATATAACGTAAAACAAAAAAATACAGTAACAAAATTTACAGCTCTTCATGACATCAATTTTGAAGTAAAAACCGGAGAATTTATGGTGATTGTTGGACCAAGCGGATGTGGTAAATCTACTTTTCTTGATTTAGTCGGTGGGCTGTCAAAACCAACGTCTGGTCAAATTTTTTTAGACGGGAAACCAATAAAAGGCCCTAGCCTTGATCGCGGCATTGTTTTTCAACAATATGCTCTATTCCCATGGAAGACAGCGCAAGGCAATATTGAATTTGGTTTAGAGGCAAAGGGCATACCTAAAAAAGAACGAGTGGAGCAAGCTAAATATTACCTCTCACTTGTTGGCTTGACCGGATTTGAAAATCGATATCCCCACGAGTTGTCTGGAGGTATGAAGCAGCGAGTAGCGATTGCCCGCAGCCTTGCTTATAACCCTGATGTGCTATTAATGGATGAACCGTTTGCAGCATTAGATGCACAAACGAGAGAAACGTTACAAGAAGAGTTGCTTCGAATTTGGGAACAAACAAAAAAAACCATCATCTTTATTACACATGGAATTGATGAAGCCGTTTATTTAGGCCAAAGAGTTGCTGTAATGACCTCTACTCCTGGTACTATAAAGAAAATTATCGATATTCCATTAATGGAAAGAACAGGTGAACAAGATTTACGTGCCAATCAAGAATTCACAAAAATTCGCCACAATATTTGGGAACTTTTACACGAAGAGGTTGCTAGAGCTCAGCAGTTAGAAAAAGAAAAACAATTAGGAAGCATTAAAAGAAAGGAAGTTAAACATGGCTAGTTTAGAAGAAGCGACAGCATTAAGACAAAAAAACACGAAAAAGAACTATATATTGCCAATAGCATTTTTTAAAGCAGCTTTAAAAAGATCGTTGGCTATCCTATTATTACTAGCTATTTGGGAAATAATACCTCGGCTTGGTTTAGTGGAAATTGCATTTTTCCCACCTTTCTCAGAAGTAGCACATGCATGGTTCCAATTATTACTATCGGGTGAATTAGTAAATCATGTAGGGTCAAGTTTATTTCGATCATTTATTGGTTTCTCTTTAGCATTAATTGTAGCGATTCCACTTGGTTTATTAGTTGGCTGGTATAAGCCTGTGGCTGAAACATTAACACCAGTATTAGAATTATTTCGAAACACAGCCGCATTAGCAATTTTACCAGTTTTTATTCTCATTTTAGGCATTGGTGAATCGTCTAAAATTTCGATTGTTATGTATGCATGTTCATGGCCTATTTTATTAAATACGGTTAGTGCTGTAAAAGGAGTAGATCCCTTGCTTATTAAATCAGCAAAATCAATGGGGCTGTCATCACTTCGGTTATTTCAAAAAGTAATACTGCCAGCTTCTGTACCAACCATTTTCACTGGCATTCGTCTTGCAGGAGCAAGTTCTATTTTAGTATTAATTGCTGCTGAAATGGTAGGAGCCACCTCTGGATTAGGCTACTTAATTAATTATTCACAACTAAACTTTGAAATCCCAAATATGTATGCAGGAATTATCACTATCTCGTTAGTAGGTTTAGGAATCAACTGGATATTAACATCGTTAGAACGCTATTTTTCTGCTTGGAAACATTCTCAAAAAGCCTAAAACCTAGATAGAAAATAATTAAAAATCTGAAAAAACACTGAAACAATAAAAAAAGCTTCAGTGTTTTTTTATTAGGCTGTTTTCTCAAAAAAGTTTGTTGTTTTTTAATAATACATTTGGAAAAGCGTTTCTTAGCAGCCTGCATACACGTAGACTCCTCCTGTGGGAATGCGAGAAAGACGAGACCCCGCAGGAGCGTATGCGACGAGGAGGCTTGACGCTCGCCCACGGAAAGCGAAGTGTATGCAGGCTGCGCGTTTAAAAGCAACATTCTATCCGAAAACAGCCTTTATTATCTCCATTAAGGCACCATATTACCTGCTGCTTTATAAATTTGATACCATTCTTCTCTTGTTAATTTAATATCTGCCCCTTTGCATGCATCCTTCATTCTTTGCGGATTCGTCGTCCCAAGCACTACTTGAATATTGGCTGGATGAGTGGTAATCCAAGCAATCGCAATGGCTGTGTTTGTAACACCGTACTTACTTGCAATATTGTCTACCACTTCGTTTAATTGTGGAAAACGTTCTAAATCCCCTAAAAATGGCCCATCGAAAAATCCTGTTTGGAAAGGAGACCATGCCTGCATCGTAATATCATGCAAACGACAATATTCTAAGACACTGCTGTCACGATTAACTGATTGATCAATTTTCATATTTAAAGAAATACCACTATCAATAACAGGTGTATGTGCGATGCTAAATTGAATTTGATTGATTACTAGCTTTTGTGGAATGTATTTTTGCAATAACTCTATTTGGCCAGGATTATGATTGGATACACCAAAGTATCTTACCTTTCCACTTTGATGAAGAACTTCAAACGCCTCTGCTACTTCTTCAGGTTCCATTAACGGATCAGGACGATGAAGCAACAGCGTATCTAAATATTCTGTTTTTAAGCGCTTTAATATTCCATCTACAGATTCTAAGATATGTTCTTTTGAAAAATCATAATACCCTTCTTTCGGACGAATGCCGCATTTACTCTGTATAATCATTTTTTCACGAATCGCTGCATTCATATTAATCGCATCCGCAAAAAAAGCTTCGCATTGACCAATATAATCAGGACCATAAATATCTGCATGATCAAAGAAATTAATGCCTTCATCCATTGCAGTACGAATAAGATTCTCTGCCTCTGTTAAAGAAAGCTGCACTATACGCATATTGCCCATAATAATGTTAGAAACTTCTAAATCAGTATGTTTAATTGTATTGTATTTCATATGTACTCCTCCTTTATACTTTCAATAATAAACTTTTTTCAGACTATTTTCATTGTTGGAGTGAAATATCCCTTCCAATTTTAAAAATATGCTGTTTTCGTAAAGATTGTCGCTTTTAAACTCGCAGCCTGAATACACTTCGCTTTCCGTGGGCGAGCGTCGAGCCTCCTCATCGTCTACGCTCCTGTGGGGTATCGTCTTTCTCGCATTCCCACAGGAGTCTACGTGTATTCAGTCTGCTGAGTACTTCTTTTCCCATTTTTTTACGTAAAAAACAACTAACTTCGAGAAAACAGCCTAAAAATATATGTCATTACTACTAAGTGCTAAAAAATCTATTTATTTTTCCGACTAAAATACGGACCACACCAACCTGTTTCATGCGTTCTCACATAAGTCCAATTAAATCCCTTATCTACTACGTAAACATCATGTTCGTTTACAAAATCATCAGCAGTTAAAGAAAAGGCATTTTCAAGGATGACAGCATCGTCGGAATGCTGATAAAAAACATAACAGGATCTTTTTGATTCTCTATTAAATGCGATATCAGCTTGTTCTTCTTTGTAACATTTCTTTTTTTCATAACTAAATAGATGCCACAAAAAGCCACTCCACCTACCTTCATCATAAAGATAAATAGCTTTCTTTTCTTTCTCGCTAAGATGATTGGCAAAATTGTCTTCCCATTGCTTCCGTAGATAGGTTCCCCATTTAGGTATTTCAGTCACCTTTACTTTTTTACTTCTTAGTGATGATATTAAATCCATCATATCTTCCAACATAACACCACCTTATGATTTATTCCTAATTTCAGATTTAGAAAAAGTTCATTAACAGTCAAACTACTTTCCTAAAACGTTTGTAAAATCCCGTTGGCTTTTTCATCAAGATCTTCTAATCTTTCTTCTGTTGTTGGGCTTTCAACAAGTCTTATTAAATCACTTTTAAATTGCTTCCTTAAATCATCAGGTAATCTTTTGACCAAAATTTCTAAACACCAATACTTCCACACATTATCATTTGTTGCTAAAACATCTTTAATAAGCGGAATAATTTCATTCGGGAATGTTAATAGAAGTTCCGCCACTTCATTTGCTATCGGCCAATTCATATCCTGAGTCCATTCCATAAGACGAGGCAACAAAGGTAATATCTCACTTCTATTCAACTTCTTTAATTGGTCCACTCTTTCAAAGTCATGCTTATTTCTTGGTATAAATTCTGTGTAATTATTCATGTTTCCACCTTGGTGTTTGACTTTTAAACTACTTATTTTTTCTTTATGTACCCATTACCTACCACTTCATTAACCTTATTTGTTTCACTCTGCACCTTTAATTTAAGTTTTATCTAGATTCCGATAAGGATATAATACTTCCTCCACCCATTTTTGGAACATGTTATATGCTTCTTCATCCGTTTTTACAGTGCCAATGTATCCACCTTTAAACTTTTCGTAAAAATATCCATTATTTAAAAATATTTCTTGTATTTCATTGTCTGTTTCAAAATCATCAAAAAACAAATCCATTAAACAATCCTGTCTTACCCAAGCAATTGCTTCAATCAACGGCATGGATTCATCTTTCCAATTCCCTACATGCAGATGATTCCCTGTATAATTGACTGTATTAAAATACTCGTGTTTATTCATGTACATGCTCCTATTAAAAGTTATTATAACATTCAGCAAAAATACAAAATATCGAAATGACAGGAGAATTATTAATGTTAAATAAATTCATGTTCGAAAACTTTGAAAACTTACCCCTAAGAACACCCTTGTTTTATTCATGGAAATATGGCATTCGCTTTGAAATTTCAATACCAGGTGTGAAACACGAAGATAAACGCAATCTTCAGCAAATCAAAGAAAGAAGCACTGGAATTTTTAATAAAGCTTTTAATGATACGGATGAAATGCTGCTCGTCACTGACATTTATAGTGAAAAACATGATACTTTTTTACAAAAAAGACCAACAAAGGTGTATCAAAAATATGTTAAGCGTAAAGAAGTGTTAAAAAAACTGCAATATAGGTTATTGCCAAGCGTATTCTCGGAGGAAGGTTTTGAAGAAGATAATGAAGATATGGTTACCCATCGATTTGTTCTGTCTTGTAAAAAGAAAGATATTCGATATAGTCAACTGCTATCCGCTATAAGCTATGAAGACTTTCCACATCCGACACGTATTTTAAAAAATCACTACCGTCCTGGTTATGATATTTACTTCATAAATGTAACAAAAAAAATGATTTACCACCTATATGATGATCGAGGCTGTGACGTTATCTCTTCTAATAAGGAGGATTTACGTTTACTGTATGAAGAACTAAATAATTGGATATTGTATTATGATCGAGAACAGATTGATCAGTTATTCAAATAATAACAGTTAAAACAAGAGGTGAAATGAATTTTATACCTTCTCACCTCGTTGTTTTAGTCCCTCCACATCACATCTTATTTTGTAGCAATTAATAATCAATGGGTGGGTGTTCTGAGGAAATGTTAATTCTTTCAACCTTCTTTTACCTAACCGTCTATCGAACATCGAAAAAGCCCGAATAATGTTATTTTCTGATTTCACTGCTTCGTCGATAGATAAAGAACTATACATCTTAAAGGATTCATATAGATGATAGCTTGAAAAAATGCTTTCTTTTATCAAGATTTCCTCCGCATCATCTGAAGCTTTTACCAACTCTTGTCGTTCCTGTGAGTTGAACATTACCTTCCAATCTCGGTTATAAGGAATTCCTTTTAGCTTTTTTTCCTCTTTTATTTGTTGATATAACTTCTCATGTTTTACTGCATATGTAACATCCGCAGCACTTAATATTTCTTCTTTTTCAAATGTAATCCAGACTCTCCTTGGACCATCATGAAATTTCCGATAAACCGCTGCATGTAATTCGATACGCCCTTTTAACCTATCACAGAGAAAACTTTCCACCGTATTTTTCAACTTACTCCATTGCAAATCATTTCACCTTCTCTAAAATTTACATTTAATCTCGCTAACCATGATGAGATAATCAAGAAAAAAAGATCAAACCCCACTTTGATAAATTTCACATTCGGGATCTGACCTTTTTTCTCCTGTCACTTTTTCAATATACCTAAATATTCTTTCCAAGGCCCAACATCCGTCCTATATCTCTCAGCCATTACCCGTACAATTTGAGAAATATGCGTTAGATCATGAACAACCCACGTAGAAAGCAATTCCCTTAACTTCACTACGCCAAATGCAGGATGTGAACCCGTCCATTCAAGATGCAATTCAGGATCAATAATACTCTTAAGCTTAGTTATATTTTGTGTTCTAATCGTTTTAAATTCAAACAGCTTTTGTTCAAGCGGTCTTTCAGAACTGTCATTTAAGTGCGAATAACGATCAAACGGCGGAAATGGTTTACTTTCACCTTCCTGAAGAATAAATTCTAATCTTGGTACCCAATTATTTTTCTCTCCCTCAATAAGGTGTTCAACCACTTCAATGACATTCCAAGTTCCTGCTCCTTCATTGCATTGCAGCCACCCATCAGATAACCCAGATAAAAAATACTCCAATGTTTGTGGTGTACGCTCCAGAATCTCAATAGCCTCTTTCATACTAAAATTCATATAACTGCTCCTTTCTATGATGAATCCTCAGGCAACTCCTTCCATAATAGCATGCAACTGCTTATGTTTCTCTAAATCTGTGATAACCGTTTTTTTTGGCAACAAACGTATATTAATCAGCATAATACAAATACTGTAACTGTTAAAAAAGAAAGGAGGTTCTATCATGGACGTACAACGCGCACAAATCATTTCTAGTTTAGAGACAATGGCTAATGTTACATATAACGGAAAACGTATCTATATTGAACATGTAGACCAACAAAATGGAACAGCTACCATCCATCCTCTTGACGATCCAAATACTAAACAAAGTGTTTCAATAGAGGATTTAACAGAAGCATGATTTGGATTTTTTTCAAACAAAACACTACTTCAAGGTAGTGTTTTTATGTACTTGGTTGGCACCTTTCCCCTAGTATTGAGTTTAAAATTTCATGAATCGCTATACCAATTTTGTCATCGTTTTCCTTGTATAGCCACTTTTCAGGAATACTCAAATATTCGCAAGCATTACTATTTAAATATCGATAGATGATCTGCGCTTCATCTATTTCATCTTTCGTAATGACAATGGGAGAATTAGGGCATTTTGTTTTAAAATACGCTAAAATATTTGATTTAATCGTTGCACATTGTTTTTTAATGGATTCTATTTCAAACATTTGATTAAAAAGAACTTTATTCCTGTTAATTAGGAACAGTTTCACTTTAATGTCATCTACGCATTCCATCACAACCATATTGTTATTTTCTTTTGTGAATTCGATTACTTTTTCTTTTTTTAAAAGGGAATTTACAGTTTCTATACAGTCTCTAACCTTTGCTGCCTTTTCAAAATCAAAATTTATCGAAGCATCGATCATTTTTTGTTCCATTTCTTCGAGGATGCTTGTATCTGTCCCCTCAAGTAAAGCAATGATTCTATTAATGATGTGATGGTACTGCTCCATTGCTGAACGGTTAAAACACATGCCGATACACAATCCTAATGAATAGTTTAAGCATGGCGTATTTTTATTGGATAAACTATTACAATTCATTTTAAAAAATTCTTTTATCCCAATGATTGCTTTTTCTACAGTATTTTTGCTTGAATATGGACCAAAATATAGATTGCCGTCATTTTCATTCATCTGATTGGTCTGCTCTATCCTATAAAGCCCTTTATCCATGCGGATCATAATATACGTGTATGATTGAGGACTTTTCATCAATTTATTATAAAATGGTTTTAATTCCTTTATTAAATGACATTCCAACATAAAAGCTTCAAATTCTGTATCAGTTACAATATAGTCAAAATCTCTTAATTGTTTGACAAGCTTTTCAACCTTTTTAGAATGATTCTTGGAGTTTTGAAGGTAAGATTGAACTCTATTTTTTAAATTTTTCGATTTTCCCACATATATGATATGATCAGAGGCATCTTTCCATAAATAAACTCCTGGGGATGAGGGAAGCTGTTTTGCCTTCTCTTTGAGATTTATCGTGATTCCCCCCTTCATTACTTCCTATTATTACATTGCATACTCTACTGATATTCTTATCTATGTATAATCATTATTCATTTCCGTGTTTTTTCCAATAATCATATATAGCTTCTTTAAATATTTCTGCTAATTCCTTGTTTTTTTTCTGCTTTATCCATTCTGCTTGATCAATTGGCAAATTTAATTTTAATATGACTTTTTCATTCGGCATTTCATATTTTCTTATTTCCTCTAAAGTGATCCCCTCTTCTATATTTGAAAAAAAAGAATCGTTTTCGTTCACTAAATGAAAATCTTGATATTCTTCCATATCATTCAGTTCACAAAATAAATTAAGCTGAGGCAATCCTCCTGATAAGCTTTTTAAGTGCATAAATGAATTTATTACTCTGCCATCTTGCAATTCTATCTCTAAAATAAGGTTTTCCTCATGTTTATATTTATTCACAACAACTTCACTTACAATGATATCTAATTCCAAAGTATATCCCGTACTTGACTCAAAGATATAGATCGCACTATTAAATACATGGATACTCTTCCCATCAATTTTTACCGCTTTAACCTCTGCCATAAAAATTCGCTCCTTCCACGCATTATTTCGACAAAAAAAGAGCGATTCCCTGCAAATAAAGCTCATTTCTAACCTCTCATCACATTTGAATCAACTGCCAAATTGCATCATCCGCTCATATAAGTTTTGAGATGATATGTAATATTATGCCTATTTCACGTATTAATCCAAGCTACCTCTTATTTTGTAGCCCGGATTTCTTTTTTTACTCATCAAAGAGAATAAACTCACGATATTTTCGTGCAATTACATCGAGTATCACTTCTAAACCAATAATCGAATGGACTAATTGCTTATGCTGATGGCTCGGTAGTGGAGTTGCTTCAAAAAAGAATGAATAGTCGGCATTTTCACTCAAAAAATTACTACCAAACTTCGTAATCGTCGCAATTGGTACATTTTTCATTTTTAACGTTCGAATGACATCTTTTATACCGGCTGTTTCACCGCTAAATGAAGTGAAAATAATCAAATCCTCTTCCATTATGATAGAACTACTTATCGACAAGTTTGAATCGCCGGAAATCAACATATTCGACCGATTCGCAATCATCAAATCCTTAGAAAATTCTTTCGTGAAATTATTCTGTGAAAAACCAGTAGCGTATAAAAAGACCATGCGTGCATCTTTTAACTTCTGTAAGAAAGGTTGAAAATTCGTTTGTTCCACATAACGAAATATCCAATCTAAATCCTGTTTTAATAATTGAGTCAAATCAGAGGGCTCTAATGTTGAGATAGTCATGGACTCGCGAATGACATACTTTAATTCTGAAAATCCACGGTATCCCAGCTTTTTTGCTAAGCGAAGCACCGAACTTTTTGAACTAAGCATCGCCTCGCCCAATTCTACAATATTCATATCAATGACATCTTGCGGTCGATTCATCATAAATTTTACCATTCCTTTTTCAGAATCGGTCAATTTGTCATAATTCATCTTTACACTTAACTCAAATTCCATACCATTTCCACCTTGTAAAATGAATTTCAGATAGGTTTTCACCTAATGCTTTCTCTAAAAAAGTCAGATTTTTCATACAATATTTTCCTACCGAAATTGTTCTAGTACCCAGACTATAATAGATGTATAGAAAAGATCCAACGGAAGCCTGCTCTCTTTTCCTGTAGTTTATCTACATTGCAATTGCTACCCGAATTATTGTTATCACTGTCCACACTATCTGTTTCGACAAGGACTTCAGCCTGTAGACTTTCTTTTCAGTATACCGTAAAAAAGACTAGCAAGAGTAGATTTCTTACTAGTCAAGTTAGTCCTTTATTCTTCAATAAGATAGATTGCTGCTTCATACGGGCGAAGCTCTAAGCTGTCTAGTTCTTTCTTTGTATCATGATAATTTGATAATAACAATTTTCCGGATGATTTTTTTAACTCTTTTGGTAAAGTGTAGTTCACTTTGTTTTCTGCAAATGAACAAATCACCACTAATTTTTGCTTTTCAAGTATACGTATATAACCATAGACATCGGAATCAGTCGGGTTAATCAGTTTATAGGTTCCATCAACAGCAACTGGTAACTCTTTGCGAAGGCGAATTAATTCTTTGTAATGGTAATACACAGAATCTTTATCTGCTAGACAATTTTCTACGTTAATGTTTACATTATCCGGACTAAAATCAATCCAGGGTGTTCCGGTAGTAAATCCAGACTTTTCACTTCCATTCCAAGGCATTGGCGTACGCGCATTATCACGTGATTTCAAAAAAATTGACTTTTTAATGTACGCTTCTGGAAGTCCGTGTTCCTCAAATTCTTTCTTCACTCCTAAGGTTTCAATATCCTTATATTGATCAAAGGCAGTAAAGCGAACATTGCGCATTGCTAACTCTTCCCCTTGATAAATAAAAGGCGTGCCTTTCATCATATGAAGAAGTGTTCCTAACATTTTCGCCGATTCTACTCGATAGTTCGTGTCATTTCCAAAACGGGTAACCGCACGTGGTTGATCATGGTTGCTCCAATAAAGCGAGTTCCAACCACGACCTTCTAGCTTGCATTGCCATTCAGTCATAACGTCTCGCAACTCGCTCATCTTAAAGCGAACATCTGAAAACTTACCATATGGTCCATAGTCTAAATGCATGTGGTCAAAATGAAAGACTAAATTTAATTCTTCTCGATCAGGGTCCGTGTATAAAATCGCTTGATCACTATTTGTATTCGCCGTTTCTCCCACAGTCATGATATTGTATTTGCTTAATACTTCGCGATTCATTTCATGAAGAAACTCATGTACACGTGGCCCATTTGAGGCACCGATATAATATGATTTTGTATAGACTGCATCTTCTGGTGCATCTGGCCAATCTTGACGTTTGCTAATCAAACTGATTACATCCATTCGGAATCCATCAATCCCCAGTTCAAACCAGAATTTCATCATGTCGTAAATTGTTTCACGAACCTTTGGATTCTCCCAGTTCAAATCGGGTTGCTCTTTAGCAAATAAATGCAGATAATATTGTCCGCGACTTTCTACATACTCCCAGGCCGGACCACCAAACGTTGAGCCCCAATTCGTTGGTGCACTTCCATCTTCTTTTGGATCTTTCCAAATATAAAAATCAACATACTCGTTATCACGCGATTCACAAGATTTTTTGAACCATTCATGTTGATCGCTCGTATGATTAACCACCAAGTCCATAATAATCTTGATACCTAAGAGATGCGCTTCATCCAAAAGTCGTTTGAAATCACCCATGGTTCCATATTCAGGATTGATTTTAAAATAATCCGCAATGTCATATCCATTATCTACCAGAGGCGATTGATAAATAGGGTTCAACCAAATCACATCAATGCCCAAATCCGCTAAATAGGGGAGTTTTTCGATAATCCCGTTTAAATCACCTGTCCCACTTCCAGTTGTATCATTGAAACTTTGTGGGTATATTTGATAAACGACACTTTTTTTCCACCAATCTTTTTCCATCAGCTTCTCCTTACTCATCGTCTTCGTCATCTTTTGACATATTCGCTACAAAGTCATTCACATACACTAACTGCTCCTTTGCTTCATTTAGAGCAAAACGGATCTGATCGACTGTTAAATAGTCATTATCAGGCTCCAATATCAAAGACATAATAACCGGTAAATTTATTCCCGTAATCACATGAAAATGCGGACGGGCGGTATATGGGAAGAATGCTTGATTGACTGATCCTCCTAATAAGTCTGTGAAGACCAATACTTCGTCTTCTCCCTTTACATCTTTTAACAATTCTTCAATTTCTTCCTGAATCGGTGTATTATTTAAGTATGCAGAAAGCGCATGAACATTGCCATGATCTCCTGTTATATAGTTCAAAGTATCTTTTACACCTTCTGCCATTTTATGATGACTCGCAATAATAATTTTTCGCATACATTTCGTTTCCTTTCTTTCATTACGTGTTCAAAAAAGCAACAAATTTAGAAGCAAACCAACGAAGAGATTCACAGCTTTAGTTGGGTGCCCTTTTGAACATCCTCTTTAAATGAAGTTTCTGCTAAAATCACTTTGTCTACACTCTGAAGCTAGGCGATTTAAACTCCTAAAATCCCAAAGAATGAGCAAATCAACGCCAATGCAATGACCATGAAAATAATTTGCGTCACGCTAAATTTCTTCGAAGCAATCAATTTGTAGACAACAAATGTTAAAGCAGCTGGTAGTAAAGCAGGCATAATTTTATCTAAAATTTCTGTTTGAATAGGTAATTCTACTTTCCCAGTTTTAAATTCAATTGGAATATTCATTTTTACAACTGAAGGAATTAATGCTCCAACTACTGTTAAACCCATGATTGAAGCGGCTTCGGTGAAGATATTTAATTTATCCCCAAGAGCAGTGATTAATTTCAAACCAGATGTGTGTCCCAATTCGAATAATTTCACACGGAAAAAGAAGAAGAAAATATTTAATAGCAACCAAATAATGGAACCTGTTGGATTTCCTTGCAACCCCATATACCCAGCAATCGATCCCATAATTGTTGGATAAAGTACCCAAACAAGCGTATCTCCAACACCAGCTAACGGTCCCATCATTCCTGTTTTGAATGCTTGAACCGCATCTTTTGACTTAATTCCATCTTTTTCTTCCATCGCCACAGAGGCTCCTAAAAGTAAATTCGCCATCCAGGTAGTGGTATTGAAATAATTAAAATGGTTGTTTAAAGATGCTTTATAATCCTCATCTTTTTTATGGATTTTTCGTAAAATTTTGCTCAATCCATATACAACTGCCGGACCTTGTTGATTTTCATAGTTAAATGTGTTACAAGCCATGAACATATAGCGAATGGCTGCTTTTCGAATGTCTTTTTTCGTTACAACATCATTTGTCTTCTCTGTGTTATTCATCAAAGTCGTCTCCTTCACCAAATGTATCAGCATCTGCCGTCCCAGCTGTCGCAGGGGTTTTATTCATATTTTGTGTGAAGTAGTAATATGCAAATGCAAAACCTAAGATTGCAATGCCCAGGATTGGTAAGCCAAGATACGCAGAAATCACAAATCCAATTAAAAGCATTGTTAAGTATTTCTTCACTGGCATAAATTGAAGTAATAACGCAATCCCAACCACTGGCAGCATAGAACCAGCAATTGATAATCCATCTGTAAACCATTTAGGAACAATTTCCAAGATCAACTTAACAATCTTATCTCCGAATAACACACAAAGTGCAGTTGGAATAGCTGTGGTTAAACCAAAGATTAGAGGTCCAATCCAAAAAATTCGTTCCATTTTCTTGAATTTCCCTTCATTTAACGCACTTTGAGCTGCATGAGATACATATGAATTCAATATTTTCCCTAGAACATCTAATTGAATCCCTAACATTCCGACGGGTACACCTACTGCTAAGGCAATAGCTTTCGCATTTTCAACATCATTGGTTGTACGGATTGCTACATAAATCCCAACAAGTGTCGCAAGACCATAGTTTGGAACGGATGAACCACCAATATTCGCCACCCCTAAAGCCATTAATTGGAATGTCCCGGCTATAATCATTGCTGTTGCCATATCTCCCATAATAAGCCCTGCAATCATTCCAATAATAGATGGGAACCAAGTCGTAATGACAAATCCTTGTTGGTCAAGAACCATCCAAAAGGCCAATGCAATTATGAGTATTCCTTGAATAATTTCCATTTTTTCTCCTCTTCCTAGTCTTCTAGTAATTTCTGACGAAAGGAGCTACTAGAACTTTATTTGTTATTTAATATATTTTTCTAGTGGCTCTTCTACTTCTCCCGGTACAAAGTGGAATGTGACTGGAATTCCTTTTTGTTCTAAAGCTTTTAAATCAGCTACTTCTTTGTCATCTACAGAAACCATTTTCTTCACCGTTGTTTTGCCTTCACCATCAAAAATAATCCCTACGTTTACTTTCGGAATTTGGACGCCTCCCTTAGCAAGCTTCAATAATGTTTCAGGTTCACGAACAACTAATAAAACATTATGGCTATCATATTTTCCCGCATTGAAGTTGGCAATTGCAGTGTCCGTATCAATGATCGACATCCCAGTTCCTGCAGGCTTGCTCATACGCATCGCTGCTTTTTGAACTTCATCTTTACTTACTTCATCATTGACTACCATCAACCGTTTTGCTTTTGTGTGTGCTGCCCATTGTGTTACTACAATTCCGTGAATCAAACGTTGATCAATTCGTGCTAATACTAATCCCATTTTTCTAATCTCCTTTTTCTGATCTTCTTTAGTGAATACGCTTTCTTTTTGCTATAAATTGAGAATAACATCAGAAGAAAACGCTAACAACAGGTTTAAAGCATATTGGGAAAATGATAATTAGAATGAGAAAAGTGTCAATTTTACGGGAAAATTCCCCATCCTTAATTGCTTACTTCTCTCCCTCTTATCACTTTCAACATCGCAATGATGTAAACCACGCTAACAAAAAGCATAACTACACAAGCGAAAATAGGATATATAATTGGTAAACCGAATAGATTTACTATCTTTAAATCACTAAATAAATATTCCGCCTTCATCATATAAACAAAGGAAAAAGCTTTTGTACTACTACTCTATCAATCTTCGACAAATCCGGGACGTACTGTGACCAGAAGTTAGGGAAAATAAAGTTCGCCGATGTTGACCGAAAAGAACATACTGGAGGACAAGGATTTGTATCAAATAAGACCCTCTATTCGGAAATAGTCATTTTACGAATAGAGGGTCTTATTTGGAGTTATTTTTTGTACGGGAAATTTATTTTGTTATCTCTTCAATACCATCTAAGCTACGAGGATTTTTTTATTCTCTATATTTTAAAGCTAATCCTTTTAAGAAATTCCTAGCGTATCTATCACCACACTCTACATAATTCTTATGTCCTTCTTTTCTAAATAAAGCGCTTAATTCTCCTTTTGTTATAACGACTCCTGCTTTTTCTAAGATATCAAGCATGTCCTCACTTGTTAATGCTAGTGCTATTTTCAATTTCTTTAGCAATACATTATTAACACTTCCATTATTCTTTATAGAAATTGCTGGTCTTTCAGGTTGACCTGGTTTTGAATCTTGTTTTCCTCTTTTAAATATAATAAGGCCATTCAAAAATGACTCTAACGTGAAATTATTGCATTCTATATTATCTTCATTTATATCACCATCACTGTCCACTTCATTATGGTAACTGTCCTTCGATTTTATGAGCATCTTTAGCACTTCTTCTTTTGTTACTTCAATGCCTCCAAGTTTAAATATCTCTACCATATCTGCATTTTTTATATCTAGAGCATATCTTAATCTAATTAATATATCATTATTATTCATATTCATCTTTAATCCTCCTGAAATATTGACTATTTTCACAGCATTCAAAGCGTATTCTCCAAAATGCTCTAAATTTAAACCCTTATAATGTTAAATATAGTATCACCAAGAATAGTCCTTAATATTATATCTCCAACACTCGCCAACAATTAAAAAACCTACCACTTTTAAGCATATGCCCATTAAATTAATAGTTTAACACTTTAAAGACATGTTTTATAGTTTACCTGAATTAATATTTGTATAATATATACTAAATATCCCCCTAGATTTTTAGTCATGTATATCACCAACCTATATTAGATTGGCATATTATTTTAAAATACCGCGGTGAATAGAAGAAGAAAAAAGTAAAGGCTGTCGAGATTTCTCGACAGCCTAAGGATTACAGAAGCAATCCTTCTTTATTCAATAAGGTATTTTATTGTTTTATAGCTAATTGCTTTCTTATCGATAAACTCTATTTTTTCAAAATACCTTGGTGAGTAAAATAATAATATTTCCCATTTATTTTCTGTTTGCCAGTCACCATCATTCCCTTGGTGTTAAAGTAATATTTATTGCCTTTTATTTTTTGCCAGCCTGTTTGCATTATTCCAGATGTATTGAAGTAGTACTGCTTGCCGCTTATTTTTTGCCAACCAGTCTGCAGTATTCCGGATGTATTGAAGTAATACTGCTTGCCCTTTATTTTTTGCCAACCAGTCTGCAGTATTCCAGATGTATTAAAGTAATACTGCTTGCCGCTTATTTTTTCCCAGCCTGTCTGCATCATTCCCTTTGTATTGAAATAATACTTTTTGCCATTTATCGTCAGCCAGCCTGTCTGCATTTCCCCGTCTTTATTAAAATTATACTGCGATTTAGAGATTACTTTCCAACCAGTAGAAAATTTACCTGTCGCAGAATCATAATAATGCCAAATCCCATCATATTTAGCCCAATTTGAACCTGTTATAAACTGATACACTTGTACATTTTGTAAGTTTTGGCTTACTTCTCCGTAAATAGCTTCCTGTTTAATTGTAAGTGTGTAAGTAGTAAAATGCTGTATTATGAAACAATCGACAGTTATAATGGTTGTTCTATTATGCCGTTGCGAAACGGTATTTTTTATGTGATATGGCAGGTAATTTTGATTGACTTTCTATTTTGAATCATCTAAACTCTCATTAATACTATCAAATTACTATGAATTAAAACCTTATTAAGAGAAGTGGAGGGACTTGCCCTAATGAAGCTTCATCAACAGGCTTGTTTTTGAGTACTGTGCTACTTGCAACGAGTAAAGTGAAACTTCAATTAGTAGGGGCTCCATCTCTCATTGATTGTTAGTTGAACCAATCGGGCTTTTACGGTCAGTTATCCCCACTTAGTGCCCTTGAAGTGGGGATATTACTACCTGTTAATGCGGGATAAAATCTATACGGGAGATAAGAAGAGCTTTTGTTTACTAAACTCTTCTTTCGAAAAGAAGGGTTTTTGGTATCTAGTTACAGCACCTAGCCTCTCGAGAGTAAAAGCCAAGTCCCCTATGTTGTCAAAGAACGCCTACTATGGCGACTCGTCATTTACTTGTCGAGGCTGAACGAGGTGCTTTCACTTTTCAATGTTATGCGATAAAAAGAAAGAGGGGATAATATGGTACAGTTTCAACAATCATCTATCGTTAATAGTTTGCCACCGATGTTTTTCTTTGAACTAGTAGAAAAAGTTGCTCGTTATCGTGCGAAGGGAATTGATATCATTGATTTTGGACGTGGCAATCCAGATCAACCAACGCCAGTACATATAGTCGAGGCATTAAAAGGGGCGGTGGATATTCCGAGTAATCATGGATATGCTCCACATGGTGGAAAATTAGCTTTTAAACAAGCGATTCAGCAATTTTATAAGGAAGAATATGATGTAGATTTAGATATTGATAGTGAGATTACTGTTTTTGCAGGCTCTGTTATCGGTCTTGCTGAAATTGGACAATGTTTATTGGAGCCAGGGGATGTATTAATGACGACAGATCCTAGTTATCCGATTTATCATTCTACAGCGAAAGTCGCACAAGCCCAAGTGCACACGTTGCCATTAACAGAGGCGCGAAACTTTTTACCAACGTATGAAGATGTCATGCAAGATGTTGCTGCTCGTACAAAATTATTAATGTTGAATTATCCAAACAATCCAACAGGTGCAGTTGCTACTGCTTCGTTTTTTGAAGAAACAGTAGCTTTCGCAAAACAACATCATATTGCTGTCTTTCATGATTTTGCCTATGGAGCTTTTGGATTTGATGGTGAAAAACCACGTAGCTTTTTACAAACAGAAGGGGCAAAAGAGTATGGAATCGAAGTATATACGCTGTCCAAAACATTTAATATGGCGGGATGGCGCGTAGCTTTTGCAGTCGGAAACGCTTCTATTATCCGTGCACTGAATAATTTCCAAGACCATACAGCAAGCGGTCTCTTTGGAGCTGTTCAAGATGCAGCATCAGCGGCATTAAATGGCCCGAAAAAACCTGTACAAGAGTTGAAAAATTTATATGAGACGAGACGTAATACACTCGTGACAACTTTTAAAGATATTGGCTGGGAGATTGAGCCTTCTAAAGGATCATTTTTTGTATGGGCGAAAATTCCAGCGCTGTATACATCAGAAGCGTTTGCTGAAAAACTATTAGTAGAGGCACATGTTGCAGTTGCACCAGGAACAGGATTTGGTCCTGGAGGAGAAGGTTATGTGAGACTTGGTTTACTAGAGTCAGAAGATAGAATACGAGAAGCTGCAAGAAGAATTGCAAATACAGGTATATTTGATTATGCATTATTGGAGGGTAAAGGATGAAAAAGTGGATTAGTCTTTTTATAGTAGTCTCTATTATCTTTGTATTGACGGGTTGTGGAAATGACGAAAAGAAAGCTAGTAGCGATCCTAATAAGAAAAGTTTAATAGTTGGTTTTAGTCCTGGCCCGTATATCGATGAATTTAAAGAGGGAATTGAACCACAATTGAAGAAAAAAGGATATACGATTGAGTATAAGAATTTTAGTGACGGTGTGCAAGAAAACTTAGCGTTGGATGAAGGAAGTGTAGACGCAAACGTGTTTCAACATCGTACATACTTAACTTCCATCAATAATAAAGAAAAAATTAATAATGTTCCAATCGTGCAGGTGCCAACACCTCCCATGGGGATTTATTCTAAGAAAGAGAAATCTCTTGAAAATATTAAAAATGGTGCGAGTGTAGCAATTCCAAGTGATCCATCTAATATGGCAAGGGCGCTCGGAATACTAAAAGAAGCTGGATTAATTGAAATAAAAGAGAACGATCCATTGTCCGTTTCTTTAAATGACGTCACGAGTAATCCACACAAACTCAATTTAATACCATTAGAATCCGCAAATGCTGCGAGGGCGTTAGATGATAGTGATTATGTAGCAATTCAAGGGAATTTTGCTGTGTCGAATGGATTAAAATTAAAAAATGCCTTGAAATTAGAGAATATGACTGAACCGTTTATTAACATTGTTGCAGTAACCGACAAGAACAAAGATGCTCAATGGGCGAAAGATATTGTATCGGCATATAAAAATCAGTCATTTCAGGACGTAATTGAAGCAGATAGCAAATATGATAATTATCGTTTACCGGATTATTTTAAAAAATAAACATTAGTAAGGATAGGGATATAGTAATACGCCTAATAAAACCGTATCTTACACTTTGTAGGATACGGTTTTTTTGGTATGTCTAGTGTTGCAGTGTCTAGAACTCTTTCCGGATTAAAAGTAAATAAACAATAAGCATCTTCTATCCCGCACTAACGGGCAGTAAAACCCATACCGATTGGGGTTGCGCTCTATCAGTAGTTAATATTTTTCTTGGTCTACCACGACCAGGTGGTTGTTCTTCGCCAATTAATTTTGGTACAGTGACGCCCCAAAGCAACCCGATATTTGTCGAATGTAAGTAAAATATTTGATAGTGAACCCGTTCTTCATTCGCACCAATTCTCTACGAACCTTCTCGCTCTATGTACATAATCTTTTGGTACTATTTGACTCTCCTATCTTGGGTAATGTCAGATTGAGACTTCTGATGTCTATGAATTCACTGATTCTGGGATTTTTATGTTTGTTGAGTTATTCCTTCTCAAGTGATTGGAACCAGTTTATCCCTTCCCTTTTAGCTTCTTCAGGTGTATGTGTATTAAACTGAGCAAGTAGGCTTGAATGAATTTGCTTCACTTGATTAGAGGATAAGCCAATCTCCTTGCAGGCAAGCAATATATACCCCATCTCTTGTTCCTTATCCATCTCAATTTTAGTATTAATATTTTTGTATATCAAGGAATATAACTTTTACTTTGAAATCTTGACCAGTTAACTCTTTTAACACTTCCATAAAGAGATGCTCATATCCCTCCTTGATCCATTCCTTTGAAAAGTCATTTGCCTCCGTAATTACCAGTGTATGTTCGTCCAATATTTTGCCTGATGCCGATGCAATCCAAGTATCGAATGAAGGTTTTGATATCCTAGTTGAGATTTTGATTAAAATAATCTCCCATAAATGGGGAATCCCCTCTTAATTTTTGATCACTGTGACCAGAAATTCTTGATTGTAAAGAGTTTACTTCATCTATTGTAGGTCTTCCAAAAAACTAACCAGAGCCTCCGTAAATTCTTTTGGTTTATCATAATGGATATCATGTTCAGGAGTATCAATATCAATTCTTTTTCCATTTTCTAATAAATCAACTACGCGATCAGCATCCTCATCTGATAACGCTGCTACTAATAAATTGCCGTCATAAGTAGTATTTGCTTTTAAGAACACTGTTGGACTCTTAATCTTTGACATTATTTCTGCCTGATTATAATCTTCAAACCATGAATTATCATAAAATGCTTCTCCGAATTTGCGGTCGAATAGATAAGTTTCGGATTCAAACATTCTATTGATTTGTGGAGGTAAATAAGCTAAATGTACTGGCTCATTTTGATGTTTTTCATGATATGCTATGGCATCTTTCGAAAATTTATTCCAAAGAAAATTCCCAAACATTTTTTTCCAGTAACTGTTCTCTAAAGAGTAAGTGAAGTAATCTTTCACTTCGTGTTGATTTTTAAAGTCTTCATACATTTGAAACCCATATACCCAAACATATGTGTTTTCTCGTCTATCTAGTTCCGTTGAGAAGAAAGGTGAATCTTCAATCACAGTGCCTAGTACAAATTCAGGATAATATGCCGCCATCCATGCTGCAATCATTCCGCCTGATGAATGACCAGATATAACTGTTTTCTCACCTATTTCCACTTCAATAAATTCAGCAAAATCTTTCGCCATTGCCTTAGCTGTATACTTCTCAGGATTCCAATCGGATTCCCCATGCCCATGAATTCAGGACGACGACATGGCTTATACCATGTTTCGACTACTCTCCTTCACAGGAGCACGCAAGGGGGAGCTGTATGCCCTGCATTGGTCGGACGTGGACTTCCATCATAAGTCGATCAGCTTGAAAAAGACATTGATTCACACGAGTGGCAAAAAGCAGCTCCAGACATCGAAAACAAAGGCCTCTCGGCGTGTGGTTAGCGTGGACGATGAAACAATGGCGATCTTAAAGAAATGGCGTAGTAAGCAAATACAGCGCTATCTGACGTTAGAACTTGCCGCTCCTTTTCAATCTGATGATAAGCAGCCAATCTTTACGGTCTATAATCAGTTAAAACATGAAATGGATTATTGCCGACTGGCTTACTTGAATGAAAAGCTGGAGCGGATCTATCAAAAGAACCCAGAGCTGCCGCAAATAAATGTTCACGCCTTTAGGCATACACATGCCAGTTTGTTATTTGCAGCTGGTGCTTCCATCAAAGATGTACAAGCTCGGCTCGGACATACGGATATTCAAACCACGATGGATATTTACACTCATGTGACTGATGAAGCGAAGGAGAAAACAGCCAAGATGTTCCAGAAGTACATGAAATTTTAGCTCGGGGTATTCAAGGGGTATTCAATTCCAAATTTGGACATGAAAAAGCCCTCCCTGCTCCATAAGAGCATAGAGGGCAAAACCTTGGTATATAAGGTTTATTAACGTTTTGAGAACTGAGGTGCACGACGAGCGCCTTTAAGACCGTATTTTTTACGTTCTTTTATTTCTTGGTTTCTAACTTCGAAGAAACGTTCTTTTCTTAGAAGTTTTTATTTTAACTATTTATAAT
>NZ_JBQRKO010000039.1:0-19136 GCF_052318935.1 Niallia sp. 01092
CCATATATTTTTATTCCGCAGTAGCTCAGTGGTAGAGCATTCGGCTGTTAACCGAACGGTCGTAGGTTCGAGTCCTACCTGCGGAGCCATTTATTTTTATGGGGAAGTACTCAAGAGGCTGAAGAGGCGCCCCTGCTAAGGGTGTAGGTCGTGTAAGCGGCGCGAGGGTTCAAATCCCTCCTTCTCCGCCATTCAAATAATATATTGGCCCATTGGTCAAGCGGTTAAGACACCGCCCTTTCACGGCGGTAACACGGGTTCGAATCCCGTATGGGTCATATAAAAAAAGCTATTAGCAAAATGCTAATGGCTTTTTCGTTTTGGAAAAGTAAAAAAATATCTGTGGATAACTTTATTCGGTTTCTAGCCCGTTGATGCTTTCTACTGCTTTTCCGTTCGTTGTTACTGTATAAAAAGTAAAACCATCTGCTTTTTCAGTAAATTAGTGTATGTTCCATTTCAAAATCAGTGTAATGAGGATATGCAACAAAGCTTTTCTCATGCTGCACCCCTACTTTCCTATGTATATGAGTCCTATAGAAGGTTTTGGAAAAAGTATGGGAACCATAGCGGTCGAAATCTTCGTTACGTTTGCCCTTCAGTCCTCACTTAACAAACTACCTACGCTCCGAATTGCTTTAACTACAGTACCTGAACCTTCACCGCTCTGATTATCCTCATTTTTAACCAATTTTTTGTCTTAAAATGATTAAAAGTGCATATATGTTTTATATAGAGTACAATTTGATTTACCATCTAATTATTCAATTTATTTTTAAGGCTTTGTTAAACTTGCCTGTTGATTTCCGTTCCAGGCGTTCGCTTTCCGCGGGCGGTCCGGGAGCCTCCTCGGCGCTGTGCGCCTGTGGGGTCTCCCTCTGACTCGCTTTTCCCGCAGGAGTCTCACACCTGGAACGAAGATCAACATAGTGCCAAAATCAACAATGAGCTTTAACATAGCCATTTTTAAAGGTAAGGCATTATTGTAAGACGTGTGTCTAGCTTTGATTTAAAGGAACTAGCTCTTTTTTTCTTATAATCTTTCTTGTTTAAGATTTTCTTCTAGTTTAACTTCCGTTGTTATTACTTTCTGGTCAGAATTATTTAAGTAAATTGTAGAAATTATTCCTGATTTGGGCCTCTAAATAAGTCTTAAGCTGCTTCAAAAAAGGACTAATTTCTTCTTTAGTTTGTTCTAATAAGATAAGAAAGTATAAAATTTCGAACCTAGTTTAGTGTCTTGCTCCGACGTACAGGATGTACAAGTGCCGGCGTTGCCACAGGCTCGCAGGATGCGAGTCAATCGACGTTGCCACAGGACGTGGCGTACTTAGTCGATTTTCCTCTGTGCGTATTTAGCCGGCCGGCGCCTAGCCCCTGTGAAAGATAACCTCTTGTCTCTAAAAGTAAAGAGCACTTTTTGAGCCAAGAGAACATTTTTCTTCGGGGCTGAGCAAGGCTCCTGTGCTTTTCTTATAAGATCTTCTTCTGTCTTACTCATGTGTTTCCACCTTTCTTTATTAATCAAAATTATATCTGAAGTTAGATAACTGTCTAGTTAAACGTACAGGACGTTGTGTAATTAATCGACTTACCTCTATTGCGATTTTAATAATCGGCTAGTCCGTACAACAATGACCAAGGGACTTGCACTTACTTAATAGTCACTTAATTTGTACTTTAAAAATATGTTAAGAATTCATTTAGTGGATTTAATAGGATTAAACATAAAAAGTTTATTATTATCATAAAATTTAAAAAAACAAAAAAGGATTTTTTTCATTTTTGCTAGAATATTAGTTTCAATGATATTTTTTTATTTTTTCTGAAAATAAGCGTTTTCATTTTGGTTATTTCGCTTAATATGTAGGAAAAGAAATAAATATTTGTCCAGTAGGTGTTGCATTATTAATTGAAATATTTGAACTAGAAAGTAGGATGCAAGTGAAAACAGTATACCCAACTGAATTTCAGCTACATTTATTTCATGAAGGGAATTTATTCGAAAGCTATAAATTGTTGGGGTCTCATGTTTATCAACAAAATGAAGGGGCTTGCACAACTTTTTGTGTATGGGCGCCACATGCACAATCTGTTCATTTGGTTGGAGATTTTAATGATTGGAAAGCAGAAAAATATTCTCTTGAGCGAATAAATAACGAAGGAATATGGCTAATAAAAATTGATATGGATCTATCAGGAGCATTGTATAAATATGAAATAACTGCTTCGGATGGAAGAAAGTTTCTAAAATCAGATCCTTATGCATTTTATTCAGAAGTTAGACCAAACACTGCATCAATTGTTTACACTTTGGAAGGGTATAAGTGGAAGGACTCAAAATGGAAACAAAAAAAAGCAAAGAAAAATAGTTTCAATGAGCCAATGGCAATTTATGAAGTTCATTTAGGCTCTTGGCGATTACATGAAGACGGCACGCTAAATTCTTATCGGGAATTAGCAGAAGAACTAATTCCTTATTGTTTAGAACAAGGATTTACTCATCTAGAGATATTGCCATTAGTCGAACATCCTCTTGATATTTCATGGGGATATCAAGGAACAGGTTATTATTCTGCGACTAGCAGATTTGGTGAGCCGATGGATTTGATGTATTTTATCGATCAGTGTCATCAATATGGACTTGGAGTTATTCTTGATTGGGTCCCAGGACATTTTTGCAAGGATGCACATGGACTTTATCAATTTGATGGTACCAATCAATTTGATTATGAAAACCGAAAAGACAGGGAAAATATTGTATGGGGGACTGCTAATTTTGATTTAGGGAAGATGGAAGTACATAGCTTTCTTATTTCAAATGCTGTCTTTTGGATGGAATATTTTCATGTTGATGGATTTAGGGTTGATGCAGTATCTAATATTATTTATTGGCCAAATTCGAATAATAGTGTCAATCCTTATGGAATTGATTTTTTAAAAAAATTAAATCGAACAGTAAGCCAATATGATCCAACCATTTTAATGTTTGCGGAAGACTCTACCGATTGGCCACAAGTAACAGCACCAGTACATTATGGTGGGATAGGCTTTCATTATAAATGGAACATGGGATGGATGAATGACCTATTATCCTATATGGAAACAGGATCCGAAAATCGATGCTTTGTTCATGATAAGATAACATTTTCCTTGCATTATGCTTTTTCAGAGAATTTTGTATTGCCACTCTCTCATGATGAAGTAGTTCACGGGAAAAAATCACTTCTTAATAAGATGCCTGGCAACTATTGGCAGAAGTTTGCACAATTCAGACTGCTGATGGGTTTTATGATTACGCATCCCGGGAAAAAATTATTATTTATGGGAGCAGAATTTGCTCAATTCGCTGAATGGAAGGATAAAGAGCAGCTTGATTGGATGCTCTATGATTATGACATGCACAAAAAAGCAAATGAATATATAAAGGAACTATTAAGAATTTATAAACGTTCAAAACCACTCTTTCAACTGGATCATTTATTTGAAGGTTTTGAATGGATCGATGTTAATAATAAGGACCAATCTATTTTCTCCTTCATACGTAAAGGAACAAAGGATGAAGATTTTCTCATTGTTATTTGCAATTTTACGTATCAAACATATGAAAATTATTTAGTTGGTGTGCCAAAGGATGGAAGCTACCGCGAAGTATTAAATAGCGATGCTGATCAGTTTGGGGGAGCCAATTATATAAATAAAAAAATGATAAAGGCACATTCTACTTCGTTTCATGGGAAACCATTTTCTGTTCAATTAACAATACCAGCTTTTAGTATGATCATTTTACGACCAGTACAACATCGGAAGGAGAGAAAGGGGAATGGGAAAGAAAAGATGCGTCGCCATGCTATTAGCAGGAGGGAAGGGGAGTAGATTATTTTCTTTAACAAAAAGCTTAGCAAAACCAGCTATACCTTTTGGAGGGAAATATCGAATCATTGATTTTACCCTTAGCAATTGCTCCAATTCAGGAATTGAAACAGTGGGTGTGTTAACACAATACCAGCCACTTGTGTTAAACTCTTACATCGGAATTGGGAGTGCCTGGGATTTGGATCGTGTAAATGGTGGTGTGACTGTTTTACCACCTTATAGTGCATCATCGGAAGTAAAATGGTATACAGGAACTGCTAGTGCCATCTATCAAAATGAAAATTATTTAAATCAGTATGATCCGGATTATGTATTAATCCTATCAGGTGACCATATTTATAAAATGAATTATGAATTAATGTTAGAGTATCATATCAACAAACAGGCAGACGCATCTATTTCAGTAATAGAAGTCCCATGGAACGAAGCAAGCCGATTTGGCATCATGAATACGAATAAAGAGATGGATATTGTTGAATTTGAAGAAAAACCTGCAACTCCCAAAAATAATTTAGCATCAATGGGTATTTATATTTTTAAGTGGACTGTTTTACAGGAATTATTGGAAGAAGATAATGCAAATAAACATTCTTCCCATGATTTTGGCAAAGATATCATCCCATTACTCATTAAAAAACAGAAAAAAGTAGTTGCTTACCCTTTTAAAGGATATTGGAAAGATGTAGGGACTGTTCAGAGTTTATGGGAAGCAAATATGGACTTATTAAATGAAAAAAGCGAATTGGATATTTACGATTACAACTGGAGAATATATACAGTAAATCCTAACCATCCCCCACAATATATTTCCAGTGAAGCGATTGTGAAAGAATCTATGATAAATGAAGGATGTACAATTAGTGGAGAAATTGAACAATCAATCGTATTTCAAGGGGTTAATGTTGGAAAGGGAACAATCATTCGCAGTTCTGTCATAATGCCAGATGCTAAAGTTGGTGAGAATGTCTATATTGAAAAAGCAATCGTCCCTTCTAACATAAGAATACCAGATGGAATGATCATTAAACCAAATAAAAAGACAGACGAAGTGGTTTTAGTTACAGAAGAAATGGTTAATGAGTTGAGTTCCTAACAAACTTAGACAGGAGGGGATTATGTTGTTAAAAACAATGCTAGGGGTTATTGACGCAACTACGTATCACGATGACTTAGACGAATTAATTGCACATCGTTCATTGGCTGCATTACCAATTGGAGGAAGATACAGGTTAATTGATTTCGTTTTATCCAATATGGTGAATTCAGGGATGGGGAGTATTGCTATTTTTCCTAAGTATCAATATCGTTCACTTATGGATCATTTAGGTTCAGGGAAAAATTGGGATTTGGACAGGAAAAGAGATGGTTTATTTTTCTTTCCCGCATCTATTACTGACGGCACAAGCAAAGGAATTGGATCATTTAATCATTTTGCAGCAAATATTGATTATTTTTTTAGAAGCAAACAAGAATATGCGTTAGTTGCGAATTGTTTTACTGTTTTTAATATGGATTTTAGTCCTGTCCTAGAGCGGCATCTTCAGTCAGGATGCGATATAACGGAGATAAGACATAGTGGAAAATCGATAGATATGTATTTAATTAAAAAAACATTATTAATAGATCTGATTCAGACACGAGATGTAACAGGCTACACTTGCATGAAAGATGTATTACTTGATATGAATCATCATTATAAATTATGTGATTACGAATATAGCGGCTATGCCGAAAAAATAGATTCAATTTCTACTTATTATCGAGTAAGTATGGAGATTTTAAATCCAACTATATGGAGTCAGTTGTTCAAAAAAGAGAGTCCAATCTTTACAAAAGTTAAGGATGAGCCGCCTACACGCTATACAAATACAGGAAAAGTAAAAAACTCGATGATTGCAAATGGCTGCATTATTGAAGGAGAAGCAGAAAATAGTGTGATTGCCAGGGCAGTTAAGATTGGCAAAGGTTCTGTATTAAAAAACTGTATTATTATGCAAAAATGCACAATCGGAGAAAATTGTATGCTTGATTCTGTGATATTAGATAAAGATGTGAAAGTAGAAAGTGGAGCCGTGATGACAGGTTCTATTAATTCCCCTTTTGTTGTTAGAAAAGGGACAGTGCAAGGGGCGTTGATGAATTCGTGAAAGTATTATTTGCAGTATCAGAGTGTGTACCTTTTATTAAGTCAGGGGGACTGGCAGATGTTGCTGGTTCTCTTCCAACAGAATTAAAAAAACAGGGAACAGAAGTTATTGTGATGATGCCGAAATATGGGGATATTTCGAAAGAATTTTTAGGACAAATAAAAAGAAAAGGCCATTTTCATGTCCAGGTTGGATGGAGATATCAATATTGTGGCATTGAAGAGCTCCAATTTGAAGGTATCACCTTTTATTTTATCGACAACGAATATTATTTTAAACGTCCAGGTCTTTACGGATACTTTGATGATGGGGAACGTTTTTCCTTTTTTAATCGCGCTGTTTTGGAAAGCTTAGTACATCTACGTGAATATCCTGATATTATTCATTGCCATGATTGGCATACAGCAATGATTCCTTTTTTATTAAAGACTGATTATCAGTGGAAAAGTGAGTATCGTTCAATCAAAACGATTTTTACTATACATAATCTGCAGTTCCAAGGGATTATGCCGAAAAGTGTCTTAGAGGATTTATTAAACGTAAGTGACGAATATTTTACGATGGAAAACCTGGAGTTCTACGGAAATGTAAACTTTATGAAAGCAGCACTTGTTTCAGCTGATAAAATAACAACTGTTAGTCCAACTTATAAAAGAGAAATACAAACAGATTATTATGGGGAAAAGCTTAACCATTTATTAGTAAAAAGGAAAAATGATTTATACGGAATAATAAATGGGATTGATGAAAAAACGTATAATCCGGAAACAGATGATGTGATCATACAAAAATATTCACACTCTTCGATAGAAGATAAGGTAAAAAACAAACAATTTATCCAACAAAAATTCGGTTTAAAAGAAGATGACAACATTCCAATTATTTGTATGATTACAAGACTGACAAAACAAAAAGGCTTAGAGCTTGTCAGACATGTATTCCATGAATTCATGCAAGAAGATATTCAATTTATCGTTTTAGGTACAGGAGATCCGGAGTTTGAACAATTTTTTAGAGAAATGGAGAATCAATATCGAGAAAAGTGTAGAGCCTATATTGGATTTGATGAGAGCTTAGCCCATCAATTATATGCTGGTGCAGACTTATTTCTTATGCCATCTAAGTTTGAACCATGTGGGTTAGGGCAATTAATTGCTTTAAAATATGGGAATATCCCGATTGTAAGAGAAACCGGCGGCTTAAATGACACTGTATTTTCTTATAACAGCAATACTGGGGAAGGCAATGGATTTAGTTTCACTAACTTTAATGCCCACGATATGTTATATACGATTCGCAGGGCATTGCGTTATTATCATGAAAAAGATGTTTGGGCAAACATTATGAAAAAAGCGATAATAATGGATAATAGCTGGGCCCGATCTGCATTCAAGTATAATCAGCTATATGCAGAGCTTGTCTCTAGGAGTGAAACGCATGTTTACTAATAAAGAGATATTCAAAGCGTATTTTTTGCAAAAGCTTGAGATGATATACGGAAAGCCATTTAAAGACAGCACAAGCAGTGACCATTTTCATACATTGGGGCATATGATTCGGGAATATGTAAGTTCTAATTGGATTCATACAAATGAACGCTATCGAAGGGATAAAGAAAAACAAGTTTATTATTTATCGATTGAATTTTTATTAGGCAGATTGTTATATCATAATTTAATGAATCTTGGCATTGATAAAGTAGTAGATGAAGGGTTTGCCGATTTAGGAATAAACTTGCATGATGTGGAAGAAATAGAATGTGACCCTGGATTAGGAAACGGAGGGTTGGGCAGACTAGCAGCTTGTTTTTTAGATTCTCTTGCGACATTAAATTTGCCAGGACATGGTTTTGGCATCCGCTATAAGTATGGGTTATTTGAACAACGTATTGTTGATGGCTACCAAATAGAACTTCCAGAACAATGGTTAAAGCATGGAGAAGTATGGGAAGTTAGAAGAGAAGACTTGGCAGTGGATATTCCGTTTTGGGGACTAATCGATATGTATGAACAAGACGGCAAATTACAGTTTCGGCATTTAAATGCTGAAACTGTAACCGCTGTTCCGCATGATATTCCTGTAATCGGATATGATACGACTACTGTTAATACATTAAGGCTTTGGAATGCGGAGCCGACTTCCTTGCTTGTTAAAGATGTGAAAGACATCATGAAATATAAACGAGAAACGGAATTAATTTCAGAGTTTTTATATCCTGATGATGCCAATGATGAAGGCAAGATTCTTCGTCTTAAGCAGCAGTATTTTTTAGTATCTGCCAGCTTGCAGTCGATAGTGAGAAATTATAAACAGCAGAATAAAGATATAAAGGAATTACATCAACATATTAGTATCCATATTAATGATACACATCCCGTTCTTGCTATTCCAGAGTTGCTAAGAATATTGCTCGATAAGGAAGGGCTAAGCTGGGAGGAAGCATGGGAAATAACGAAAAACACTTTTTCGTATACGAACCATACAACTTTGTCAGAGGCATTAGAAAAGTGGCCTATTTATTTATTTCAACCACTGCTGCCTCGTATTTATTTGATTGTTGATGAGATTAATGAGCGTTTCTGTAAAGATTTATGGGAACAATATCCAGGAGATTTACACCGGATTGAGTCGATGGCAATTATTGCTCACGGGATGGTGAAAATGGCTCATTTGGCAATAGTGGGAAGCTACAGTGTAAATGGAGTAGCAGAAATTCATACAGAGATCTTGAAAAAAAGAGAAATGAATCAGTTTTATCAATACTTTCCTGAAAAGTTTAATAATAAAACAAATGGGATAACACATAGAAGATGGTTGATAAAAGCAAATCCAAAGCTTGCACAATTAATATCCGAAACGATTGGATCCGATTGGTTGAAGGAGCCGATGCAATTAAATAATTTGCTTTTGTATGAAAAAGATAATAGTTTTTTACAAAAACTAGCAGCGATTAAGCAAGAAAATAAATATTCTCTTGCTAAAATCATTCAAGAGAAAAATGGAATTATGGTGGATCCTTATTCTATTTTTGATGTGCAAGTAAAAAGATTGCATGCCTATAAACGACAATTATTAAATGTATTGCATATTATGCATTTGTATAATCTGTTAAAAGCAAATCCAGGGCTAGATATGACACCAAGAACCTTTATCTTTGGTGCAAAAGCTTCGCCTGGATATTATTATGCAAAAAAAATTATCAAATTAATCAATACGGTAGCAGATAAAATAAACAATGATAAGGATATACAAGATAAGTTAAAAGTTGTGTTTTTAGAAAATTATCGTGTTTCCTTGGCAGAGCATATTTTTCCTGCGGCAGATGTGAGTGAACAAATTTCTACAGCAAGTAAGGAAGCTTCTGGTACTGGGAATATGAAATTTATGATGAATGGTGCATTAACAGTGGGTACACTAGATGGAGCAAATATTGAGATGAAGGATTTTGTTGGGGATGACAATATTTTTATATTTGGCATGAATGCAGATCAAGTTTTGGATTTATATCAAAATGGTGGGTATAGATCTACCGAATATTATCATCATGATAAACGAATTCAAGAAGTGGTGAATCAATTGAAAAATGGATTTTTTGAATATGAATCGAATGAATTTGATCCCATTTTTGATTCGCTTTTAATTGAAAATGATCAATATTTTGTTCTGAAAGATTTTCATTCTTATGCGAAAATACACCATGTTGTAGATACGACGTATAAAAACCAACCGAAATGGTTGCATATGTGTATTGTTAATATTGCAAAATCTGGTTATTTTTCCAGTGATCGTACGATTAAAGAATATGCAGATTATATTTGGAAAATAAAACCTATGTTTTAATAAAAGTAAACTCAAAGGGAATAGTCAGTTTAATCCATTGGAAACATTTTTTGCTTCAATCATTCCCTTTGAGTGTTTTACTAATTATTGATCATCCTCTTCATAACCGTCCCTTTTGTGATAAGGAACATCTCCAAATGGTGCTTCTATTTGTTCATCATCAAGCATCTGTTCGTACTTTTCATGCAGTTTACTTGGATAAACTGTACGATTTTTCCCTTCTATATCGGTGGCAACAAACGTTTCATAATCCTCTGTAAAACCTTCATCATTGGAATCACGGTCATACAAGCTGCCGTAATCTTCGAAATCTCCTCTTAAGTCGGAAGGTGTTTCCGAAGTGCCGTATCTTGCCACCTCTTGAAAGCTATCTTCATAATCACGAACCGCACCAGTATCATAATGTCGGAATTCATTTCCATGTGCAGGTTCTAGTACATCTTCTTCAACTGGTCTGTCCTGAGCAACAGATTGTTCAGAACTGTATTCTTTCAGTGTTAATGCAGTAGGTATCGCTTCAAGGCGTTCATAGGGAATTTCTTTTCCTGAAACTTTACAAATACCGTAGGAGCCATCTTTTATTGCGGCAAGCGCTTCATTAATTTTATTTAATTCTGATTGATCATGCTCTTCCAAAGCAAAATCTTTTTCCCGTTCATATAGTTCTGTTCCCATATCTGCAGGATGGTTATCATAATTGGAAAGTTCGCCTACAGATTCTCGTGCATTATTCTCATCTACATAACGATCTATTCGATTGGTAATCTCCGATTTTTGATTTTCTAATTCTTTTTTTAAGGTTGTTAATTGTTCTTTTGTTAACAAAATGACCACATCCTTATCAGAAACTTAGCTAGTACTTGTAGTATGAGCGATTATAATAAAAATAATCCAATCATCAAACTATTATTAAATTTCCTCATAAAGTTTTCTTCAATACTAAATAAGAATAAGTCGTAAATAAAAGGGGTTTCGAGCAATTCGAAGCTCATAATAAACATGTATTACAAGAAAAAAATTAATAAAAGCGGAACATTGACATAATATTAGTCACAGGTGTATCTTAAAATAAGTCAAAAAGATGAACAAATAAGCAAAAATAAGATAAAAGATAGGAAGAAACGTCATAATTTTTTGGC
The DNA here is from genome assembly GCF_052318935.1 of Niallia sp. 01092. NCBI lineage: Bacteria > Bacillati > Bacillota > Bacilli > Caryophanales > Bacillaceae > Niallia > Niallia sp. 01092. The sequence goes on from NZ_JBQRKO010000039.1 coordinate 11,003, forward strand.
TCGTTTTAGGGGGATTTACAAACAGAATGAAATCTAAACAATTAATAAATGTAAATAATAAGATACATGCCAGTTCTTCTATTTTAGTTAGCAATGTAATGAAGATAGAAAAAAAAATCGACTATCTTCCTTTTTTTGCAGAAAATGCTTCTTTTAAAGGAAATCGGTTTTTTTGGAAAGATCCGTTATCAGAAAATGTTCTAATTGGATTAGGCTGTTGCAAAGAAATCCTTCTAAATCAACAGAATAACCTTTATTCGTCTATAGAAGAAGAATGGATGGAACTATTAAAAAACAGCCAAATTTATAATGAATATAACGATTCTGGTGTAGGACCTACTTTATTTGGAGGATTTACCTTTGATCCACAAAAACCAAAAACGAAGCTTTGGGACCATTATGCAGATGCCCATTTTTTTGTTCCATCCTTTATGTTAAGTGAAATAAATGGAACGCAATATATAACAACCAATATGCTGTTTGAGAATTTAGAAGCTGTTTCTCTTCATGAAGTAAAGGCAAAAACAACTTCCTTGCTTAAGAAGACAAGAAAACAATCTTCCCAGAAAAATAAAAATTATTTAGTTAAATCGGTGGAAATAGATGGAAAACAGTGGAAAAAAACAGTAGATAATGTAGTGAATGATTTAAATACTACGTTAAAAAAGGTTGTTTTAGCAAGAGAATGCAGACTTGTTTTTGAACAGGACATTAAAACAGAAGCTGTGTTAGAGAATTTATTAAAACAGCAAGAAAATAGCTATATATTTGCCCTTGAGTCAGAAGATAATTGTTTTATCGGAGCTTCTCCAGAAAGATTGGTCAAAAAAATAAATAATGAAGTATTTTCTACATGTTTAGCAGGTTCTATAACAAGAGAGAAAAGTAAGGAAAGGGATCAACAGTTAGGAGAACAACTCTTGCATGATCGTAAAAACAGAATAGAACATCAATATGTAGTAAATATGATAAAGTCTGCAATGGAAGAAGTTTGTAAAGCAATCGAAATTCCATCCCATCCGCATTTACTGAAAATGAGAGATATTCAACATCTTTATACTCCAGTTAAGGGAATCTTAAAGGAATCAGAATCACTTCTCTCTTTAATTCAACTTCTTCATCCAACACCTGCTTTAGGTGGATATCCTAAAAATAAGGCGATAGAAAAAATAAGAGAAGAAGAGCTTTTAGATCGTGGATTATATGGTGCGCCTCTCGGTTGGCTTAATTATAATGGAGATGGTGAATTTGCTGTAAGTATTCGTTCCGGATTAATTCAAAAAAATGAAGCTTCTATTTTTGCAGGCTGTGGAATTGTGGCGAGTTCGGATGCGGAATCTGAATATAAAGAAACAACTATTAAATTCAAACCAATGCTATCAGCTTTAGGAGGGGATAGATAATGAATCAACAACAACATTTAACTGCCTATATTTATGCTTTTGTTAATGAGTTAGTGCATAATGGCATTGAAAACGTCGTCATTAGTCCAGGATCCCGGTCTACTCCTATTGCCATGGTCATGGCGGAACAAAAGCAGTTAAAGATACATGTTCATGTTGATGAAAGGGCGGCTGCTTTTTTTGCTTTAGGGATGGCAAAAGCAAGCAAAAAACCAACTGTCTTAGTATGTACATCGGGAACGGCAGCAGCTAATTATTTTCCGGCCATTATTGAAGCGACAATTTCGAGGATTCCTTTACTAGTGCTAACAGCAGACCGTCCACATGAATTAAGGGATGTAGGTGCACCACAAGCCATTAATCAAATTGAATTATATGGCGGTAAAGTAAAATGGTTTATGGAAATGTCTCCTCCAATTGGTACGAAAGAGATGCTTCGTTATGTGAAAACAGTTAGCGCTCGAGCTGTTTCTACTGCACTTCAAGAACCAAAAGGACCAGTGCACTTAAATTTACCATTTCGAGAACCACTCATTCCAGACTTGGAAAATTTGCAAACGTATCAATCAGAAAAGGATCACGAGAAATATATACATATAGAAACAGGCGAATTAACCATTTCAGAGGATTATTTTCAATATTTAGCCAAGCGGTTAAGTAATTATGCAAATGGGATTATTATTTGTGGTGAAATAGATAAAGAAGATTTTTCTTCATCAATTATACAGTTGGCAAAAACATTAAAATTCCCTATTTTAGCAGATCCTTTATCCCAATTAAGAACAGGTGAAGAAGATTTAGAATATATCATTGATACATATGATACATTTTTACGCAATGAAACTGTCCAAAAAACTTTAAAGCCAGATATCGTTATTCGTTTTGGCAGCATGCCTGTTTCGAAAGCTTTGACACTTTTTTTGAAAGAACAAAACGAGATAGAACAGCTTGTTATTGATGGTGGTGCTGGATTTCGGGATCCGAATCAGCTTACATCTGAAATGATTTATTGTGATGAAGTCCTATTTTGCCAAAAATTAATTCCTTATCTGAAAAAATGCTCAATAAATCACGAATTTGTTTCTTGGCAAAATATAAATAAAGTAACTAAAAAAGCATTAATGCAAATAAAAAATAAAGCTGAAATGAGTGAAGCAAAGTTATTTTCCTTATTAGGAGAGCTGCTGCCAGAAAATGCTGCCTTGTTTGTCGGTAATAGTATGCCGATCAGAGATTTAGATACTTTTTTTCATACTCAACTTAAAAAAATAACTATTTATGCAAACAGAGGAGCAAATGGAATTGATGGGACGGTTTCCACTGCCCTTGGTGTAGGTGCAGTAAAACAGCCTTTATTTTTGGTATTAGGAGACTTAACTTTTTTCCATGATGCAAATGGATTAATTGCTGCAAAACAATTTGATATTCCGGTAACAATATTTTTAATCAATAATAATGGGGGCGGAATTTTTTCTTTTCTCCCACAAGCTAACCATAAAAAGCATTTTGAAGCATTATTTGGTACACCGTTAGATTTGGATTTTAAACATTTAATCACTATGTATAAAGGGCAATACGAACTAATTGAAAAATGGTCGCAATTAGAAGAATTACTTCAAAAAACGACAGATTCACCTAAATTACGAGTTTTTGAAATAAGAACAAATAGAACGGAAAATGTAGAAGAACATCGTAAATTAATAAAAAATGTTTCCCAGGAAATAGATTTCTATATTAAAGGTGAAAATGGATGAAGATTGTTGTCGATGACGTTTCTTATTATGTCGAAATTTGTGGAAAGGGGACTCCACTATTATTATTACACGGTTTTACCGGGGATAGCCGCACTTGGCACCCCTTTATTCCTATGTGGGAAAAGAATTTTCAGTTAATCATGATTGACATTATTGGCCACGGAAAAACAGATGCTCCATTAGAAGAAAGTAAATATGATATTCTGACTGCAGCGAAGCATTTACATGAGATTTTACAAGTGCTGCAAATTAATAACATTAGTTTATTAGGCTATTCAATGGGTGGTCGACTCGCTTTAACTTTTGTTTTAACTTATCCTAATTTTGTGAAAAAATTGATTCTTGAAAGTGCTTCGCCTGGCTTAAAAACAGAGGAACAACGAAGAGAAAGAAGAATACAGGACAATAAACTAGGTAAGTATATATTAGAAGCGGGAATGGAGAGGTTTGTTGGCAAATGGGAAAATATTCCGTTGTTTAGTAGTCAAAAAAACTTAAACAAAGAGCAGCATGATAAAATAAGGCAACAGCGTCTTCAAAATAATGCGCTTGGTCTCAATCTTAGTTTAATAGGGATGGGAACGGGATCGCAGCCATCTTGGTGGGATCATTTACAAGAAATAAAGAGCGAAACCTTATTACTAACTGGTGAATATGATAAAAAGTTTTGTTTGATTGCGGAAGAGATGGCAACGAGAAATAATAAAATCAATTGGAAAATGATAAAAGAAGCAGGTCATGCAATTCATGTGGAGAAACCTAAAATTTTTGGTACAATAGTAGATGGGTTTTTAGCGAATCAAGAATGAATGGAAGTACGAAGGAGGAAAAAGAATGACAGTTGAATGGGTAGCGGTACGTCAGTATGAAGAAATAATATATGAAACATATAACGGTATTGCAAAGATTACAATTAACAGACCACATGTACATAATGCTTTTACACCAAAAACAGTAAATGAATTGATCGATGCATTTGCAAGAGCACGTGATGATAGCGATGTAGGAGTTATCGTATTAACCGGTGCCGGAGACAAAGCATTTTGTTCAGGAGGAGATCAAAAAGTTAGAGGGCATGGAGGATATGTAGGAGACGATCAAATTCCCCGTCTAAATGTGCTTGACTTACAGCGCCTAATTCGTGTAATCCCAAAACCAGTCATTGCGATGGTTAAAGGATATGCAATCGGCGGTGGACATGTTCTTCATATTGTTTGTGATTTAACTATTGCTGCTGACAATGCTGTATTTGGACAAACAGGTCCAAATGTAGGAAGCTTTGACGCTGGATATGGTTCAGGTTACTTGGCTCGTATTGTTGGACATAAAAAGGCAAGGGAAATTTGGTTTTTATGCAGACAATACAATGCGCAAGAAGCGTTAGACATGGGCTTAGTAAATACGGTAGTTCCGTTAGAAAAGGTAGAAGAAGAAACGATTAAGTGGTGTGAAGAAATATTGGAAAAAAGCCCAACAGCTTTACGTTTCTTAAAAGCAGCATTTAATGCAGATACAGATGGATTAGCGGGTATTCAACAATTCGCTGGCGATGCGACACTTTTATACTACACAACAGATGAAGCAAAAGAAGGCAGAGATTCATTTAAAGAAAAACGCAAGCCAGATTTTGGACAATTCCCTCGTTTTCCATGATGAAGAATAGTATAAAGTGTAATAATGCGTGTTCAAAAAGGAGGACAATCAGGGCGGAGAAGGTTGAGGAACGACGTAACGAAGAGATTCGACAGCAATGGTTCCCAGACTTTTTGAACAACCTCTAATAATTAATAATAATAGGGTGACTTTGATAATGTGTCAGCGCTTAGAAAGTATTGTATTAAAATACTTGAAAAAAGTGTTAGATCATAAACTTAGTCACCCTGTTTATTTAGAAAAGGTGAGAAAATTGACTGCAGATAGTATACCTAACTTTCTGAAAAATAGAGCAAACTTAACGCCAAATAGAGAAGCGATTGTTTATAAAGATGAGCGGTTAACATTTCAGGAGCTTTATAAAAAAGCTTATTTTATGGCAGGAGTTTTAACGGCTAATGGTGTAAAAGAGAAAGATTATATTGGCTTTTTAGTAAAAAATGATCTGCAAACTGTTATTACATTATTATCTCTTCATATTATTGGTGCAAAAGCAGTTCTTTTAAATAATCGCTTAACTTCAGATGAATTAATATTTCAATTAAAAGACGCACAAGCTACTTTCCTCTTGACTGAAAAAACTTTCGTACAAACCATTCAACAAATAAAAGAAGAATTGCCATTATGCATCATACATAAAGAAGATATTTCTTCTTATACATTCGAACAACCAGTGGAAAAAAAAGAAGTATCTTTGCAAGAAACATGTACGATTATGTACACATCTGGAACAACAGGATTTCCAAAAGGGGTTATCCAAAGTTATGGGAATCATTGGTGGAGTGCTGTCGGCAGCGCATTAAATCTTGGATTGCACGAAAAAGATGTCTGGTTGTGTGCATTGCCGCTTTTTCATATTAGTGGATATTCCATTTTAATGAGAAGTTTAGTATATGGCATAAAAATAGTACTTCATGATCATTTCTCGATTGAAAAAGTGATTGATGATATAGACAAAGAGAAAGTGACGATGATGTCTGTTGTAACAACGATGTTAAAGAAATTAGAAAGTGCCGTAGACGGCATGTTTCCTTCCTATTTTCGATGTATGCTTTTAGGGGGTGGGCCAGCTTCTATTGATATCATAAAAAACTGTCTCCATAAAGGGATACCCGTCTACTATTCCTATGGGATGACCGAAACTTCCTCTCAAATCGTTACACTGCCACCTGAAGATAGTGTCAGGAAAGTTGGGTCAGCAGGCAAGCCGCTTTTTCCATCCCAAATTAAAATAGTAAATGAAACCGGAGAAGAGGTTTCAGAAAATACAGCGGGAGAAATTATTGTCCATGGACCGAATGTTTCTAAAGGTTACTTAAATAAAGGACCGAACACTGTTAATGGCTGGTTTCATACAGGAGATATTGGGTATAAAGATTCGGAAGGTTTTCTGTACGTACTGGATAGACGATCTGATTTAATTATTTCTGGAGGAGAAAATATATATCCAGCTGAAATAGAAGGGATGCTAACATCAATAGACGGCGTATTGGATGCAGGTGTAATAGGGGAAGACGACGAAAAATGGGGACAAGTACCGATCGCTTTTGTTGTAAAAGATAATAATAGGTTAGCTATAACAGAGGAAATGATTCATTCCTTCTGTGCAAAAAAGCTTGCAAAATATAAAATACCAAAAAAGATACTATTTATTGAAAAAATACCGAGAAATGCAGCGAAAAAAATACTTCGTAGAGAATTAAGAACGCATTTAGGGCAAAATAAATAGTAAAGAAGCATTTAAATACTTATCAAGTAAGGCTGTTTTCTCAAAAGTTTGTTGCATTTTTATGTGAAAAAACGGGAGAAGCAGTACTTAGCAGACTGAATACACGTAGACTCCTGTGGGAATACGAGAAAGACGAGACTTAAGCAGAGCGTATGCGACGAGGAGGCTCGACGCTCGCTAAACGGACGAAGTGTATTCAGGCTGCGAGTTTAAAAGCAACAAATTATACGAAAACAGCCTTAAGTAAAAAGGGTTAATTTATTGTTCGGAGGTATGTATGGACTTATACAAAGGTTCTTTATATTGGCCTACTACTGTAAAAGAAGTACTGGATTACCCAACATTATCGGAAAATATCACATGTGATGTTCTTATAATTGGTGGGGGGATGTCAGGAGCTCTATGCTCTTATGTATTATCTGAAGAATTATTAGATGTTGTTCTGGTAGATAAACGAAAAGTAGCGCATGGCAGCACTTCTGCCAATACAGGATTGCTTCAATATTGTAATGATATTATGCTTCATGAATTTGTGGAAAGGATAGGAGAAGAGCAAGCAGTACGCTTTTATCGATTATGTTTTGAAGCAATAAAAAACCTACAATCAGTTGCAGAGGCGTTAAAAAAAGATGTTCAATTTAAAGCAAGAAAAAGTCTTTATTATGCTAGTAATCAAAATGATGTAACAAAATTAAAAAAAGAGTATGACATGTTAAAAAAGCATGGTTTTCGAGTTGAGTATTTAGAAGAAAAGGAAATAGAAAAGATTTATGGATTCAAAAAACCGGCAGCGCTCATTTCGGAAGGAGATGCAGAAGTTAATCCACAAATGTTTGTGACAGAACTAATACAGGAAGCATACAGGAGAAATGTAAAAGTTTACGAGCATACAGAAGTAACAGAGGCAGGTTTTGAAAATGGATATTGGAAATTTGTTAGTGAAAAAGGAATGATCTTTGCGAAAAAGGTTATTTATTCAACAGGTTATGAAGAGATTTTATTTGCAAAGAAAAAAGGAGGCGAATTAAATAGAACCTATACAATCGTGACCTCTCCTGTTCCTTCTTTTCGATGCTGGGAGGACCAATGTCTTATTTGGGAGACGAAAAGACCATATTTCTACATGCGGACAACGTTTGATGGAAGAATTATTGCTGGGGGATTGGATGAAAAACCAATCGAAGCACCTTCTGATCCAAAAGTGCTTTCGAAATATGGTGAAAAACTTTTAAAAATGGTTTTAGAGCATTTTCCAAATGAGAAAATTAATGCAGATTATGTATATGGCGCCACATTTGGTGAATCGGCAGATGGAATGCCATTTATAGGAGAACATCCAGACAAAAAAAATATTTACTATAATTTAGGCTATGGTGGGAATGGTGCTATATATAATATGTTCGGTGCAACTATTTTAAAAGAGCTTATGCTAAACGGATATCATCCTGATGCTGATTTAACCCGCTTAGATAGATAAAAAAGAAGCTGTTCCATTTTAGATTGCCCTCCAAAGAAATTGAATTGGCAAAGATGGAACAGCTTTTTTTGAAAGATAAGAAGATAAAATTTCGAACCTAGTTTAGTGTCTAGCTCCG
>NZ_JBQRKO010000040.1:0-17209 GCF_052318935.1 Niallia sp. 01092
ACTATCTTCATTTCCAACCCCTGGTATAGTTATAGCTAAATCAATAGCTAGATTTCCATAACCAATACGTTCAAAATCAAATAATACTAAATCACCACTGTTTCTGACTCCCCAATTTGTTGGGTTTGGATCACCAGAAATACAACCTAATGGTTTAAATATGATTTTAACTTGTCCTTGTAGGCAATTTAGAATATCGGTTAATTCAAGGGGTAGAAATTGTTGGACTTTTCCCTTTCTGCTATTCGGGCAGATAAAACAATCCTCTTGTTCTTTGTATGTCCAGTTCTTTACGTTCTTGATCTCCTTTTATATGTACGCGTTTGCTCTTTCAGGTAGTTCCATAGGGAATAAGAAAGTCAAATCTCGGTTCTTTCTCTTCTCCGATCGCATATAAATAGTTTTCTTCACTCCCATATCCCGCATCCGCGATGACCGTTTTAGGCATTGGTAAAGTGATGACGCCAGTTTTTCCAAGTGTGGAATAAAACAACGCCTGTCTGTAGGTCGCTGATGAATCATGTAAAACAAAACTAATTGGTTTTCCGTTCCCATTTGTTCGTTATAAACCCGGTTTGCGTTGACCATTTTTCATATGATCTTCTTTCATTCGCATAAAGGTTGTGCGTCTTAGTCTGTTTTGAAGTAACTATTTCAATTATCAACAATGGCGTTCTGTTCGTTGTATTTTGCTAGTCGAGGCGAGAAATCTTCCCGAATGAGCTTTAAGGGCTTCTTCCATTGACTGCGCTCTTTTCGCTTCTCCTTACGTACCTCTGTATTTGTTTCTTCTTCTATTTCCTTCGTTAAAGCTTCCACTTTTTCTTCCAGTTTTATGGTGACTTCCTCTAGCTTGGACGGAGATATTTCTGGATCCTGTACGTTTTCTATCATACAAGCTTCTGCCTCTGATTGGGTTATTTCTTCAATGTGCCGTAGGGTTTCTTGAATTTTCACTTTTAATTTTTCCTCAAAACGAGTCGTTGAGAGAAACATTGATTCAAAAAACGCCGTAAATACTTTCTTATTCTTACAATTATGGCAACGATGACATTTAACCAATACGAGTAAATATAGTGGTTTATTACCTATACGGCATAGTTAGCTATCCACTCCTTCCCTTCAATGCTCAAGCTTAGAAATAGAGGTTTTTCTGCCCGTTAATACTAAATAAAGCACTTAAGAAAAGGAATTGTGAAAAAATTTCTTTGGTTTAGCTGCCTTACACATCCATATACTGTAAAATCACCGTGTTTTAAACACTCTCAATCTTTCGTTCCGTCTCACAATCAAAAAAATGAATCTTTTCTGTATCAATAAATAAATTAATTGTATCACCACTTTTAACCGTTTCCTTTGGATCCAAACGTGCAATAAAGCTTTGTCCTGCAAGACTTGAGTAAAGCAATATTTCAGAACCTGTTAATTCAGTTACTTCAACAGTTGCTTTAATTCTAGTTTCTAAGAGATTTTGATTTAGGCTATGATCCTGATAGATATCCTCTGGACGAACACCAAGGATAATTTCTTTTCCAATATAATTCTGTTTTTCAAGAAGAAGTAGCTTTTCAAAAGGAATTGCAAGCGTTTGTTCTCCAATATGAAAACCATTCTTAGTGATCTTCCCACGGAAAAAATTCATAGCAGGAGAACCAATAAAACTACCTACAAATACATTCGCAGGGTGCTGATAAACTTCAGCAGGTGTTCCCACTTGTTGTATCAGTCCGTCCTTCATAATAACAATTCGTGTTGCCATGGTCATTGCTTCTGTTTGATCATGTGTAACGTAAATAGTTGTTGTTTGTAGTCGGTCGTGAAGTTTCTTTATTTCCGTTCGCATTTGAACACGTAGTTTTGCATCAAGGTTGGAAAGAGGTTCATCCATTAAAAAAACTTTTGCATCCCGAACGATGGCTCTTCCTAAGGCCACACGCTGGCGTTGTCCTCCAGAAAGAGCTTTCGGTTTGCGATGTAACAGCTCAGTTAAACCAAGAATATCCGCTGCATGTTCTACTCTTTTTTTTATTTCGCCTTTGTCCGTTTTGCGCAGCTTCAGACCAAATGCAATATTTTCATAAACAGTCATATGTGGGTATAGTGCATAATTTTGAAATACCATCGCGATATCCCGGTCTTTTGGAGCTACATCGTTCACGCGGTTATCTCCTATTAATAAATCTCCAGATGATATACTTTCAAGGCCTGCAATCATCCGCAAAGTTGTTGATTTTCCACATCCAGAAGGACCAACAAAGACAATAAACTCATTGTCTTGAATATGTAAATTAAAATTATTAACAGCTTTTACATTTTTATCATAAATCTTGTTTATATTTTTTAATTGAAGTTCTGCCATTTTTTATTCCTCTCATTTCCTTGTATTTTCCTGATATCTTTTTCTATTAGCTTTTAACAGCTCCAGCAGTCATACCTGCTATAAAATATTTTTGCAAAAATAAATAGGTTAAGACCATCGGAAGTGAAGAGAGTACAACACCTGTAAACAACATCGGATAGTTTGTTAAATATTCTCCTTGAAATCCTATCAGCATCAAAGGCAATGTTTTCTTTGAATCATCCGTAATATAAAGCAACGGGTTGATCAAGTCATTCCAATACATAACAGATAAAAATATTCCCGTTGAAGCGAGAGGTGCCGAAGAAAGCGGCAGAAAAATACGTCTATATATTTGCCAGTTATTTGCCCCATCTATTTTAGATGCTTCAAATAAGGAGGCAGGTATTGTACGAACAAATCCAGATAAAATTAATACTGCAACTGGTAGTGTACCAGCAATGTTTACAATGACCAATCCTAGCAGGGAATTTGTAAGCTGCAGCTTGGAAATCAACTGATAAAGCGGCAGCATATTCACTTGAGCAGGCACCATCAACCCCATTACAAAAAAAGAAAATAAACTTCTCCCAGCCCATGGCTTTACTTGGCTAATAGCATAAGCAATCATGCTGGCAAAAAATAAGGTGAACAGGACCGAAAAACTAGTCACGATCAAACTATTTGTAAAATATAAGCCAAATGGCTGATCTGTTATAAGATTCTTATAGTTTTCTATGTGAAAGCTGGACGACAATGAAAATGGACTTTCAAACAGCTGCTGCGTTGTTTTAAAGGTAGACAATAGAATGACACTGATTGGAAACAAAATAACAGCTGCAAAGATAATTAAAAGTGTACGTTTAGAGAGTTGTGCAAGCAAACTTATTCCTCCTTTTTAGTAATCGACACGATTTGCTCTTAACAATTTTATTTGGGAAAAAGTAATAACTCCCACAACGGCCATAAAAATCATGGAAATAGCTGAAGCATATCCGAATTGACTATTTGTAAAAGCCGTATTGTATATATAGGTTGATAAAATTTCTGTCGCGTAATTAGGACCCCCTCTTGTCATGGCAAAGATAAGGTCAAAGGCCTTAAAAGATTGAATCGTGGTATAAGCACAAACAATAACGGCTGCAGGAGCGATTAGCGGCCAAGTAACTTTACGAAAGGTTTGCCACCTTGATGCTCCTTCTAATTTTGCAACCTCGTAAAGCTCTTCTGGAATAGTTTGCAGGCCTGCGACAAAGATAACAATCATCTGGCCAATATGAAACCAAGCTTGTACAATGGCAATGGAATAAATAGCAATCTCTTTATTTCCCAACCAATTCACCCCTGGAAGACCTATCTTCTGGAATAAAGCATGAAGCACTCCTATATTTGGGTCATACATAAACAACCATATAAAGGAAATGGATACAGATGATAAAATAGTCGGGAAAAAGTAAATCGCTCTTAATAAAATATTGGTTTTAGAGTTCTTTTTAAGAAAAATGGCAAATAGCAGGGAGAGGCTAAATTGCAAGATTAAAACACATAGCATAAATTTCAGGTTATTAATAAAAGACATTTTAAAAATAGAATCAGAGGCCATTCGCACATAGTTTGTTACCCCGACAAAACGAAAACTTTCTACCACTCCATCCCAATCTGTAAAAGAATAAAACAAGGTGGAAATGGCAGGGAAAATAAAAAATATACTATAGATTAGTAGTCCAGGTAGAATGAATAAAAATAATCCTTTTGAATTCTTCATATAATTTTCCTCTCGTTCATTGCAATCTCTTTAGCTAAAAGGAAGAAAGAAAATCCAAAAAAAAGAAGCAGACACCCTTGCTATAGGAGTGCCTGCCCCCTTTGTTTTGGTCATCCTAATTATTGGTTATTTACTTACATTTTGTTTTACAATATCTTGTGCTTTTTGTGCAGCTTCTTTCGCATTAGTTCCACCTAATACTTCTTGAATAGATCCAGTTACCGCTTTTTCTACATTCGTATTAGTAATCGTGTATCTTGGTTGAAAGAGTGTTTTTTTGCTTATCCAAGGCTCCAATTTTTGTAGAGATGGAGAGTCGTATTGAACATCCTTCACGGTTACATGCTGTGACGTGCCATTGGCATATTCTGATGCAACATCAGGTTGACTTAAGAAGGCAAGAAACTTTTTCGCCGCTTCTTTTTTCTCTGATTTTTGATTAATGGCTAATAAGAAAGTGGATGTGTGGATTCCTTCATATTTTGCTTGATCAGCGGATACTGTAATTGGGGCTAATGTATCCAATTCAATTTTTGGATTTTGTTTTTGAACACTTGAAATAGCAAAGGATCCTGTTGCAAGCATTGCTGCTTTTTCTTGTGCTACTAATGCTACAGCACCATCAGTTTTCGTTCCGAGTACATCATTTTGAAAATAACCTTTATCGTTTAATTCCTTGATTTGTGATAATGTTTTTACCCACCACTCATCCGTTAATTTTGTTTTGCCAACTTGTAAATTTTTTAAAGCATCCTCATTCGGTTCATTATTCATCACCATACTATTCAAAAATTGTGCAGGCGCCCCGTCACCAGGAAACGCGATCGGTATGTATCCATTTTTCTTTAGTGTTTCACATACTTGAAGAAATCCTTCCCAATCTTTAGGTGGTTCTATTCCCAGCTTTTTAAAGATGGCCGTATTATATATTGGTTGATTGAAAACTAATTGGTAAGGAATAGCTTGTTGCTTTCCGTCCTTTTGCCCGTTAGTAATTAAGTTTTCATTATAGTTTTTTACAAAATCATCATTAGATAAATCGGTAAAGTATCCTGCTTTTGAGAGCTGTTCAAATTGAGCTCCTGGAAAAGAAGTGAAAATATCACCAGTTTTCCCATCCCGCAGTTTTGTTTGTGCTAACGTTAAATATTGATCGGAAGGAACAATATCCATTTTCACTTTAATCGTAGGATTTTCTTTTTCGAATTTATTAATTAATGTATTTAGTACCTCAGCGTCCTCTCCACGCCAATGCAAGAAACTGATTGTTGTGGTACCGTTTCCTGAGGATTGTTTGGAAGAACACCCAGATAAAATACTTATTATTCCGAATATTAATGCTAGTGGAAGCAACCATTTTTTCATTTTATTGTTTCTCCTTTATTAGTAATTACGACAAGACTTTAAGAAAATATTTCCTATTTCTTATTATATTTTCAAGATATCACTCTCCATCATTGTTTATGCTGCTATTAAACTATGATTCTTCTAAAAAAACGCAAAAAGGCATCAAGCTTCTTAATAAAGAAATTTGACGCCTTCGGTTGACCGATCAGCCTACTATGAAAAAAGAATCGTTAATAGAATAAAAATATTGTAATCTTATAATTCTTATTAGTCAAGTAGGATTTATAAGAGAAATGAATGCATCCTCTTTCTGCTATTCTGTTATCACTCCTTGAAAGTATTCATGTACCTTTCGTCACTTACGCATGGACAGCGCTATAAGTAATTCCCTCTTTTTTTAATAACTCATCAATATATATTACTTTCCCTGTTTTAATAGATTCCTCAGCCGCTGCCCCTATGACAATGGACCAAAAACCTTCGTCAACAATGGCAGTATCTGTTTTTTTCCCTTCCATATTATCAACAAAATATTTGTGTTCATAATAGGTTGAACCATTATGTCCACTTTGCTGGATAACTGTTGGGTAGCAAGGAGTCGATAGTTTAGAATTTTTGCTTTCCCCACATAAAACTTCCAAATGAGTTTTTGGCCGTTCAGCAGGCAAGAAATCTTCATTTTCGTATGCTTTAAGCCGCCCTTCGTCCCCACAAATGACAATTTCTTCATAAAACATGGGCGAAAACATACATAAATTAAAACTTGTCCGTATCCCATTTTCATAGACGACGGTCACGTATGCATGATCAATGATGTCTGATTTCTCATCATTATTTTGAAAGTCTACAAAATTAACTGCCATACCTCCAGAAGCATATACTTGAACTGGCTTTGATTGTGCAAAAAGGTTTAAAAGATCAAAATAATGACAGCATTTTTCTACTAACGTTCCACCAGAATACTTTGTGAATTTATTCCACTGATTCACCTTATCTAAAAATGGAAGCCGATGTTCTAATATACTAATCGTTTTAATATCTCCCACCGATTTTCTCTCTAAAGCTTCGTGAATGGCTTCAGAATAAATGGATTTAAATCGATATTGCAGTCCTATTTGAAATACAGCATCATATTCTTTCGCAATTTGGGTTATTTCATAGGCATCTTGAATAGTTGTAGCCATCGGTTTTTCAAGTAGAATATGCTTCTTATATTTAACGGCTTCTTTTATAATATTAATATGGTTGTAATTTGGTGTACATATGATTAACCCATCCACTTCAGGGTCACTGCAAGCAGCTTCGAGCGTTGCATATTCTATTAAACTTTCACCTGGAAAATTTGCAGCAAACATTTGCTGTGTATGCTTAATACTATGGACATCTATATCATAAATTCCATGGATTGTACCTCTTCCCTCAAGCATGGTAACTCTTATATGCTCTTGTCCCATCATGCCTGATCCAATAACATTAAATTTATATTTTGGTTTTTCATTAGAGTAAATATATTTATCCTTTTCAGATAAATAGTCTGTATTAAGAGAACTTGTGAAAAAAAGATTTTTAATTTTTTTACCATTTTCCATTAGTAAAACCTCCTTATAGAATGTAATTATAATTATTAATACTCCCAAATCTTAATATCTAAAAAACTACACATTATCTTAATTTGTTCTGTCACATCACCATATGCAACCACAAAATGCGGTTCCCAGCCATCTTTAACAAATTCTGCTACCTTTTCAGCAGCTTTTCCCCCTTCAGGTCTTATCGTTACAGAAGTACCAAAGAATTTTTGCGGCTCCTCTAAAGCTTCTCCTTTAAAAATAAACATACGAAAGCCATCCTTATCTTTACCAAGCCTTAAGACCGTAACTTCCCCACTTTTAAGACCAAATTCCATAGTTGGTCCGATCTTGCGATTTGGGTGAACGCCTAATTTAGCTCCTTCTTTATTTTTTGCAAGTGTGCTTGCTCCTGCACCGCAATGCCAGTAAACGATGCTGTCGCATTTTTCATCCACTGCTACAGGATCACCTAAATAGGTTGCTTCTTCACTAAAACCAGCACCAATAAACATACTTAAGACACCGCCAATATCTGTCTCACAAGAAGCAGCAATCCCATTATCATTTAACATAGAAAGTACAGCACAAACTGGAGCTCCAAAGCCTGTAAAAAAATCAGGCCAACAATGGGATGCCACTGCACCTGCACCTGTTTCTTTTATAAAAGCTTGATAAGCAGTACGTAGTCGAGCATATTTTTGCAAATTCTCCGCAGGAAATTTATCATATCCTTCCGTACGAGCCATTAGCTCTTTTGTAGATTTAGCTATGTCCTCATTACTGTAAGAAGCAGCTTTATTCATGATGCTGGCAGCCTCTGTTCTCACAAGTCTTGTTCCAAAAGTTTCGGCAAGTTTTGCTTCATCCAGCTCACCAAAACCAAATCCTGGTGGCTGTGAACCGATGATTCCTATTGTTAAGGTCCTTAATTTTTTCATCATTTCAACTGCACTGCCTATTTGACGCAGTTTACTCACAACAGACTCTTCCTCTGGATTTCCAAAAACAAATTCATGGTGATACCCTTGCATACGGATACTATTGGCTGCTGAAAACGCTCCTGTTAATGAGTTAAGTTTTAATCGTCCTCCATCTATTGACGGCTCCCTTAAAGACCAAACAACGATAGGACATTGAAAGCGTCGGGTTAACTCGGAAACAAATTCACTTCCTACAAAAGTGCTGCATTGATAAATAATCAAATTCTGCTGTGGAAGCGTATCTGCAAATTCACTGAGCATTTCTGTGGAAGTAAGCAGCTCCTTTGGTATACTTATATGATGAAAGATTTCCTTCAGCATATCGCTGGATTTTTTAAAACTCTCCTCAGCACTTTGCATAAAAAATGTAGTGCGGGCAAGCGGAAAAAATGCTACTTTACTATTCATTGCTAAAACCTCTCCTGTAATAATCTCTAATGTACAAGAAATCATGTTTCTTCATACTAAACAATCTGATTTTTACTTAAAACTTCCTTTGCCGCTTTCACTATATGTTCTTTTTGCATTCCGTACTTTTCTTGTAGATATGGAATAAAGCCAACCTCACCAAAATGATCGTTTATGCCCACAGCTTTAATAGGTACAGGATGATCTTCTACTAATACCTCTGCAACGGCACTTTTAAGTCCGCCAATAATGTTATGATTTTCACATGTTACTACCGCGCCTGTCTTCTTTGCAGATTTTATGACTGCTTCCCTGTCTATTGGCTTAATCGTATGTATATTGATGACCTCCGCATTAATATTTTCCTGTCTTAATATTTTTTCAGCCTTAATCGCTTCTTTCACCATTATTCCTGTTGCAAAAATGCTTACATCAGTTCCTTCTTTTATTACATCTGCTTTAAATAGATCAAATTCATAGTTTTCATCAAATACATTAGGTGCCGCTTTTCTAAACATTCTTATATATACAGGTCCATCATAATGAATGATTTTTGGAAGTGCTTTTTTAAGCTGCAAAGCATCCACAGCTTCATAAATTACGATGTTGGGAATACTTCTTAAAACACCTATATCCTCAAAGCTCATATGTGTACCACCATTTAGTTCTGCAGCAATCCCTGGATCAGTGCCAATTATCTTTACATTCCTTTTTGCATAGCAAATCGATACAGCTATCTGATCACATATTCTCCTGCTTGCAAAGGGAGTAAAGGTGCCTATAAAAGGGATCATTCCATAAGCCGCCATCCCCGCTGCTACTGAAGCCATGTTCTGCTCTGATATTCCAATATCAAAAGCCCTGTCAGGATACTTTTCTCTCAGCGAAAGTGTTCCATTTGCCTTAGCCAAATCTGCATCTAATACGGCAATCCTATTATCTTTTTCCATTATTTTATTCAGTGTATCGGAAAGCACCTGTCTTATTTCCACCTTTTCATCCATATAATTCCCTCCTATCTAAGCTCTTGAAATGCTTTTATTTTATCCGCTTCACTAAAGGGCATATTATGATTAGCAGCACCCTTATTCTCCACAAAAGAGACGCCTTTCCCTTTTATTGTGTTTAATATAATCATGGTAGGCTTGTGAATGGATTTTTTCGCTTCTGTGACCGCTATATCTATTGCCTTCACATCATGTCCGTCTATCACTTCTATAACATTCCATCCAAACGCTTTCCATTTATCATGTAAAGAGTCCAAATTATTTATTTCTTTCACCGCACCATCTATTTGCAGTTTATTGTAGTCTGTAAAAGCAACTAGATTATTCAAATTTAATTGTGCAGCCAGCATAGCCGCTTCCCAAATTTGTCCTTCCTGACTCTCACCATCTCCAACGATAGAATAAATGTATGCACTATCTTTCTTTATTTTCGAAGCCTTTGCCATACCGACTGCACACGATAACCCCTGACCTAAAGACCCTGTCGTCATATCAATACCAGGCGTTTTCAGCATATCGCAATGACTTGGCAAATTAGTTCCTGGCTGGTTTAAAGTATAAAGTTCCGCCAGTGGAAAATATCCTTTATCTGCAAGAATAGAATAAAGGGTTGGGCCTGCGTGTCCCTTTGATAACACAAATCTGTCTCTTCCTCTTATGTTAGGATTAGAAGGATCAATATTTAAATTTTTATAGTATAAGACAACGAGCACTTCTACTATGGATAAAGCACCCCCAATATGCCCAACTCCCAATGTACTAATTTGCTCTATCGTTAGTTTTCGTATGTGTTTGCTTTTTTCTATTAAAAAATTTTTTTCATCCTCATTCATGGTAATGCCTCCTACTACTTTCACAGCTGACGATTAAGACTCAAGGCAGCTGTTTATTTAAAGCTTTTGAACATGTCAATCAAATCTTCTTTTTCCATTTTTACTGGATTATTAAATAAATTAGGATGCATACATAATGCTACAAGCTTCTTAATCTCTTCCTCTTTTATCCCAGCATCTTCTAAGCTTACTTTCATATTCATGGAAAGCTTTAACTGTTTAATTCCGTCGGCCATGTCATAGGCATCTTTAAAACCTAATTGTCTGGCAAAATGATTAACTCTTCCATTTTCTACCTCTGCATTTATTCTTGTAAAATAATCTAATGTAAAAGCACAGGCTTCTCCATGAGATATTTTATAAATGTTGGTCAATGGAAAAGAACAGGCATGAGATCCTGTAGTCTTTGGCAAACCAAAGGCAAGGCCTGCGATTAAGCTAGCTTCACTCATTTTTGCTCTTGCTTCTATATCTTTACCGTTTTTATATGCCTTTTCCAAATAGTCAAAAACCAATTTTGCTGCATGCAGTGCCATCGCATCACAGATTGGCTGATGATCTTTGCTCCAAAATCCTTCTAAAGCATGTGCTAACACATCAAGACCAGTAGATGCTGTTATTTGTTTGGGTACGGTTAATGTTAATGCAGGGTCTATAATGGCATACGCTGGATAAAAGTTATCACAGGCAAGCGGTGCTTTTTTAGAAATATACGGATTAGTAACTACAGATACTGCTGTAACTTCACTTCCTGAACCAGAAGTCGTTGGAACAGCGATAAGAGGTAGATGCTTATCTCCAAATTTCTTCTCCTGATTATGATAAAGCACGATAGAATCCTCGGTTTTACATAAACTCGCTACCGCTTTAGCACAGTCAATTACACTTCCCCCTCCGAGCGCCAACACGAATTCAAGGTTATTTTCTCTGATCATTTCTGCACAGTTATCGACATTATCGACGGTTGGATTTGGTACAATATCCGAAAAAACTTTTGTTATTAACCCTTTAGAATAGTCCAAAATCTTTTCTACTGTTCCATTTTGAGCAAAGGTTGGACCACAAACTAACAAACCATTTTTATAATGTAAATTGTTAAGTATAGAGTATAAATCTTTTATTTTATCTACTCCAAATATTACTTTCACAGGCTGTTTATAAAGCCACTCCATCCTCACTTATTGCATCAAACTACTTCATAAAGTTTTGATTCCTTCCTTTCATAAGATTTTTAACCCGTTCCTTCTCTACAGCTTTTGCTCCAACTCCTGAACTTCTGCATAGGCAGCTTTCAAAAATTCCTGCCGCCACGCTTCCAGCCCCTCGGTAAATTCGGTATGTAAAAAGCTGTCCACAACCTCCAATCCAAGTTCCGGCGCTATTATCCATCCTCCTAATGCAAGAATATTGGCATTATTGATAGCACGAGATTTTTTTGCTCCGTAAACACTTTCAACTACCGCTGCATATACTCCCTTATGCTTATTAGCGACTATTGCCATTCCCATGCCTGTACCGCAAATTAAGATTCCCTTTTTAAATTCTTTATTTTGGATAGCACTTGCAACGATAGGCGCAGCCTTAAAATAGGGAAGTGGCTTATTGACATCTTTTGTGCCAACATCTGAAACCTTGTAGCCTGCAGAATTTAGGTGTTCTTTGATAGCTTCCTTAAGCGCAAAACCTGATTTATCAGAAGCAATAATAATTTTTTTCATATAATAATCCTCCAACTTTGTATATATCGCCAAATTAACTTTATTTATTCTTTTATGAAATGCTTAACATGGTGTATGACTATTAATCGTACGTGCTATGCTCTTAAGCCTTTCCATTTTTTCTTTATCCAGTTTTACGTTATCCATCGGATATTGCCTGCCTAGATACTCATATTTCGGTTCCCCAAGGCGATGATATGCTAATAATTCATAGCTTACATTTGGCTTTCCCTTTAAAAAATCAACAATCTTCTTGATCTCTTCTTCCGAATCATTAAATCCAGGAATAACTGGTGTTCTCACTAATTTCTTAAGTTTGGGAAATTGTTCACATAATTTAGTGAAATTTTTTAATATAAGATTATTAGACACTCCCGTATATTCTTTATGCTTTTCTTCATTTATACACTTTATATCAAATAAAACCGTATCTAAAAACGCTGCAGCTTCTTTTAAATTTTCCCACTTTGTATAACCACAAGTTTCGATAGCAGTATTCATTCTCCGTTTTTTTGCTGTTTTAAGCAGTTCAATCGTAAATGGAGCTTGGCTTAGCGGCTCTCCACCACTAATCGTTAATCCTCCTCCAGATCTTGCATAAAATACACTATCCTTTTCTACTGCTTCGATAACATCCTCTATCGGCATCTGCTTTCCATACACAGATAAAGCATTGGATGGGCAAGCATCCGCAAAAATTGCAGGATCTTTATCTATATTTTTTTCTAGAATCATTTTATGGACATCAATTTTTTCCCTTTCATTATGACTGCATAATTGGAAGCATTCTGTACAGCCGCTGTTTAATATGCATTTTTTACTGTTATATGCCAGCTCTGGCTTACTTTTTTGTGATTCAGGATTACTGCACCATTTGCAACGTAGAGGGCATCCTTTTAGAAATACAATCGTTCGAATGCCAGGACCATCATGAACAGAATAAGACTGTATATTAAGAATATATCCTCGTCTATTATTACGAGACTGTTTGCTTGCCATCATTTTAACCCTCCGTAAAACTATCACTATTCATATCTATTAAGTCGGTTTAACAGCAGAAGAATTCAGCAATTTCGGCATGCTGGCTTTTATAAAAAAAGATTAGTATTTAGATTACTCTTACCTTGAAGGATACTTTTCTCCTGATAAACCAGCATACCGATTTATTACTTGTTTATAATAATTAATCGTGCTAGCTTATATTTTCATGCTCCGTTCTTGCAATTAAATCATCTTGCAAGTCTGGTGAAAGGTCCGTAAAGTATGCACTATACCCTGCTATTCTTACTAATAAATTCCGATATTTCTCTGGCTCTTTTTGTGCATCCAAAAGTGTTTTTTTATTGATTATGTTAAATTGAAGATGCCATAATTTTAAATCGCACCAAGTTCTTATAAAGGATACTAGTTTTTCACTGCCTACATTTCCTTCCACGCAAGCTGGACTTAACTTAACATTTAAAAGCCTTGCCGCTCTTTCACGATGACTATAATTTTTTGATGTAAAGTTCGATAAAAGAATAGCCGTTGGTCCATTGATATCTGCACCATGAGAAGCCGAAGATCCATCAGCCAGCGGTGTCCAAGCTTTTCTTCCATTTGGTGTTGCACTAACTACTTTTCCAAATGGAACATGGGATGTAAATGGAACATAGCGTAAATCTAAATGTACACCTAATTCCTGAGAATATTTCTTTGTAAACGTAAGAGCTTCTAAATCTAATGCTTTTGCAATAGAATCTGCATACGAATCGTTGTTTCCATAGCTTGGTGCATGAACAAGCAGCTGTCTTATCACTTCATAGCCTTCAAAATTATTTTCCAGCGCCTGAATTAATTCTTCCATTGTTATTCTTTTTTCTTCAAATACAAGCTTTTTAATAGCAGCTAGAGAATCTATTACGGTGCCATATCCGATAAATTCAAAGTACCCAAGATCAATTCCGCCTGCTATATTAGGAGAATGGATGTCTTTATATTCTTTCACGCAAAGGTCATGGAGTGCTGATCCTAGTGGAGCAGCAAAGTGTTGTGCTCGCAAACGAATGATTTCATGCTGCTGAATAAAAGCATGTTTTAAAAAGTTTGTCTGCTGAGCAAGATAAGCATTCCAAAATTCTTCCCATGTTGTAAAATCTCTTGGATCCCCTGTTTTAAGGCCTATCGATTCCTCTCCATAGAGCTTCATTTTTCCATTATAAAGCGTCATTTCTACAGCTGCTGCAAAATTAATATAGGCACAAGGACTAGTATAAGTATCTCTGTTTGGCATTCTGCACTCTGCACATCCAGAAACAGCGTAGTCATATGCTTCATCAAATTTTGCACCTTTAGCAAGAAGGAGAGGGATAACTTCTTCATCATTTATTAACTTAGGAAAACCAGATCCCTCTTTTATCGTCTCTGCTACTTCATATAAATATCTCTCTGGAGATCTTGCATGAATTCTCGCTGCAAGGTCTGGATAATTTAAAGGAAACTCTCTTTTTGACTGTAAAAATAAATAGGTGAGTTCATTAGTAGCATCCACTCCATCCGTTGTCTGCCCTCCAATGGTGACAGCTTCCCAGTGTGCATATCCTTCGTTAAAAGCTCCACCCGTTGGAGATATATAAAGATCAACAAACTGTGCCATTGCTCCCCATACGCATTCTAATAGTTCAATAGCCTGTTCATCTGTTAATATTCCTTCTTCTTTATCTTTTTTATAATAAGGGTATAAGTACTGATCCATTCTCCCATTAGAAATAACGGTGCCTGTCTTCTGTTCCATTCTCGAAAACATTTGTGTAAACCATTGGGATTGTACTGCTTCTCGGAAGTTTCGCGCCGGATTTTCCGGAACCCAGCTGCATATTTCTGCTATTTCCTCTAATTCCTTTTTTCGCTTAGGATCTGATTCTTTACGTGCTAATTCTGTAGCTAATTTTGAATGTCTCTTCCCCCAAAGTATAATTGCTTCACTGACATTAATAATGGCTTGAAGAAATGGTGCCTTTTCCATACTATCTACAGAACTAAGTGGATCTAGTGCTTGCAATTGCTTTTCTGCATTCTCTTTTATCCCTTTAAATCCCTTTTTAAGCACCTTTTCATAGTCATGAACCCATTGTATAGACGAACGAAATGATGCAGTTTCATTTACAATAAATCTTGATTTTAGCGAATCGTCTGGATCATATGTAAACTTTAATGTTTCCTTTGGAAGTGCTTTTGCCAAATCTTCATGAAATGTCTTTCCTTTCCAGTAGGGTGCAATCTCCTTGACTATTATCTCCGCATCTTCATTTGAAATATCAAAAGGGGACTGTGTTCGCTTCGGCAGCTGTTCAATTGCCAAGTCTAAAAAATCCCCATCCAGTTCTGGATAAAGTATTCCGTATCTGCCTTCAGATCCAGATCTCCCTACAATAAGCTGATTATCTTCTATATAAATAGTGATGTTTTCTGCTATATGCTTTAAAGCCTTAGACCATCTTAGAATAAGCGGCTCCCCTTCTGTTTCTTTAAATGACTCTGTAAAATATTTAGCTCTCTCCGCATCAATGCGGGGACGTGTATTTTGAAAACTATCTAATATTTCATACGCTCGTTTTCTTCCATCGCGTTTTTGTTTACCCTGTATTTCTTCCTGTATTCTTTCCTCCTGAGGTGACAATATAGAATAAGTTGTTGACATCATAATCTCTCCTAACTTATTTAATCCATCCTTTTTACAGTTGTCTCTTAACCTTTACAAATTTATAATCTGTTTCTAACTATCACCCATTCCCCTTTTTGATTTTTATTCAATTAAACAAAAATCAAAAAAGCATATTATCCTAACTACTCGGATAATATGCCTTCAGTTTGTCTAATCAGCATAAATAATTAATTAACTTATTTATAAGATTAATCCAACTATTCATAGTAATCAACTAGGTTTTTAACATTAATTTCAACAAAAATGTGAACATAAATAAGAAATCACTTTTCCTGATATTTAATAAGGTATACTCAACATATCTTCTTTAACGCACAAAAAAACAGCATTCTATAAAGAAATTGCTACTGCATTTTGCTAATATTTTACTTAATAGAATATAATTTTTTATCATTCAGATATGTAGTGGTGAACTCCTTAAGTTTTAAGGTGAGACCGCCTTGCCCAAATTTAATAAACTTTTGAGAACCCGACTCGCTGTTTTTATCTTTCACAAAATCAAAAAAAGCTAAAATATAGAGTCTTCTATATACAATATTCATTACACCATAGTCATAAAACCAATTATCAATGGTGTTATACACTCCCCGATTTATACGAAATTGTTGATTGCATTTGTTATAAAAAACCAGATCAGGAAGATTTAGATATTCATTTTCTAGCAAAGTAGGTTTCCTTGTTTGTTGTGAGTAGTCCCTTAAGTTTAAAATGCTTCTTTGCATATATTACATCCTCCTTGATTTGCTGCTTTAATTGCTCTAATGAATCAATTTTTTTCTCTTCACTTGAAACAACACGCTGCATTTTATTTTTTTCCCGTATATATTTTCTTGAAAATCTATTAAGTGAATCTCTGTTGTCTTTTTAAAATTGGCATCAACCGTTGGCTTCACTCCAATATTCATCACACCTAACTAGGTAGAGCCGTCTAGTGTCACAGCCACTCCATATACGTCATTATTCAACAAGCCTGCATTACATTTATATTTACTGTTGGAAAACCTATTTGCCTTCCGAGTTTCTTCCCGATATAACTCTTCTATTAAAAACAGGTTTTACTTTAAGACTAGATGCATAAATATTTGTTAACATCATTGCCCCTCCCATATTTCAATTCCTTTATTATTTGTTTTGTATCGCTTGCTTTACTTGGCATTTTTCTACAAAGCATAAGTTTCCTGTTAATTGCATCATTTGTTATATATACACTATTCATCTCTGCAATCAACAATTTAGTGGAAATTTATCCAGCAGAAAGTTTCCCAACGGAATTGCGTGCATCTGAGGTTGGTGTAGCGACAGCATGCAGCTGTATCGGTTCAGCACTCGGAACATTCCTGCTGCCTACATTAATTATTAAATTTGGCTTATCAAATACCTTGCTTATTTTAGCAGCTGTATTACTACTTGGAACAATCGTCTCTATTGCATGGGCACCTGAAACAAAAGGGAAAGAACTTGCATAAATAAAACTGCAATCAGTTGGATATTACGCTTGATGCGGCGGAATAATAAAGTATAAAAGATTAATTCAAGGTG
>NZ_JBQRKO010000041.1:0-13820 GCF_052318935.1 Niallia sp. 01092
TAATATTAACATTCAAACCATCTATTGTCAAATGTTTTTTTATTTATTTTTCACAACCTTGTTGCGACTCTTAGTATATTATCACCTTATACTTTTAAAGTCAATAATATTATTAAAAAAACAACTAAATTAAATTAGTTGTTTTACAAAATATACTTTTGAATCGCTACAAGGGCTGCTACTCCAGGAATTCCTAATATACCTGACACAGTCGAAGTAGCAAAATTAATAGGAATATGAATTCCATATTTATTCCCAAAAGCGTTAAGGAAAAATAAAAAAAGTGCTCCTATGACTAGTTTTATTATACCTTGACCAATAAAACGCAATGGTTTAAAAGGTGTTCCTGCAATAAGCAACAAAACAACAAGTCCAACGACAATAGAGATAATCATAACAGGGCTCAAAATCAACTCATCCTCCCTAAAATAACTTGTACTAATAGATATGTGGCATATCTATTTAGTAGAACTAAGGAGAATAAAGAAAAGCTTCAGCGACTTATTCAACGCTGAAGCTAGAAATTGAAAAATTTTATCTTTAAACTAATTACCTTAACGTAACATTTCTTTCTTTCGCTTCTTTAAAAAGAAAAAAATATTTTGCTTCTGTTAATCTTGCAGCACATAATACTTCATCAGAAGGATCAAAACTTTTATCTAACAATGTCTTTTCGTTTAACCAATCCTGCTTTAAATGTTTAAACTGGACTAATAATTTTTCATCGAATTCTTTTCTTAATTTTCCCTTTCGGCGAAAAAACATCTCTAATAGTCCCCCAATATTATACTTCTCTTCTTCCTTCTAACGCCTTTGAAAGTGTTACTTCATCAGCATATTCCAGATCTCCACCAACTGGTAATCCATGTGCTATTCTTGTTACTTTAATACCTGAAGGTTTTAATAATCTCGAAATATACATGGCAGTTGCCTCTCCTTCAATATTAGGATTGGTTGCCATAATCACTTCTTCTACCTCTTCTTCCTGCAGCCTTTTGATCAGTGATGGAACATTTATATCTTCCGGACCTATTCCATCCATTGGTGAAATTGCTCCGTGCAATACATGATACAATCCTTCATATTCTTTCATCTTTTCCATCGCAATAACATCTTTAGGATCTTGCACGACACAGATGATTTTTCTGTTTCTTCTTTTATCTTCACAAATATAACAAGGATCTTGATCTGTTATATGACCACAAACAGAACAATAAGTTAAATTTCTTTTTGCATTTACTAATGCTTTTGCAAAATCTAAAACGGTATCTTCTTTCATATTCAATACAAAAAAAGCCAGTCGCGCAGCCGTCTTAGGGCCGATACCTGGCAATTTCATAAAGCTATCAATTAGCTTCGATATTGGTTCAGGATAATGCATAATCTCCCTCCTAGAACATTCCCGGAAGATTCATCCCTTTAGTGAATTGTCCCATCGTTGAATTTGCAAGCTCATCTGCTTTTTTTAATGCATCATTTGTAGCTGCAAGTACAAGATCTTGGAGCATTTCCACATCTTCTGGATCTACAACTTCTTCCTTGATTGTCACTTCTACTATTTCTTTATGGCCCGTTACAACAACCGTTACCATACCACCGCCAGCAGTACCTTCAATCTTTTTTTCTCCTAGCTCCTCTTGCGCCTCAGCCATTTTTTTTTGCATTTTTTGCATTTGTTTCATCATGTTTTGCATATTACCCATTCCACGCATTGTTATTACCTCCATTATAAATAATTATCAACTAAATATTTTCTCCTATTACATATGTTACAATGATTCCTATCATGCTTACTCTTTTACCTCTAACAATTCTTCACCAAATAATTTAATTGCTTCTTCTACAACCGGGTCCTTTTTATCGGTTTCCGAAGCATCCCCTTCAGATGAATGAGAATGGTAGGAGCTGCTCAAGAAGTCTTCCCTTATCTTCAGCCACTGATCCTCTGGAACACCTACTATTTTATATTTTTTCCCAATTAATTGATATAAAGAATTGGTAACGGTCTCTATAAATTTACCATTATCCAATGCCATTTGACAGTGAATTTCATATTTAAATTTAATGATAATCGAATCATCGGAAGCTGCTACCGGCTCTGCTTCGTTTAATAATGCAGCTTGTGACCGCATTTGATTTTGCACCAGTTTATTTAACATTTCTCCCCAATTGCTTTTAATATGCTGCAGCTCAGGTTTAGTCGCCACCTTAAGTATCTCATTAATTTTTCCAGCAGGTGCCTGAAACCCTTTTCGATTGGTTCTTGGTTTCTTTTGAGGAGCTGCACTCTCGGCTCTGACACTTACTCCATGTTGCTTTAACGCTGCAAGTTCTTCTTCAAGAGAATCAATTTTTGCCATTAAACGCTGGAGCTCAGGTAGGGATGCATCGCTTTTAGCATGACGCGGTCCTTCTAATTGACATAATTTCACGATTGCCACTTCTAAAAAGATTCTTGGATGGTTAGTCCAACGCATGTCCTGCTGTGTTTTATTTAACAGATTTATTATTTTATATATATGCTCCTGTACGTATGCTTCTGTTAAATCTTTAAACTCATCATCCAACAGCACTCTTTCTAATGACTCTTCCAGATTTGGCGCTGTTTTATATAACAGCATATCTCGATAAAAGAAAATAAAATCTTCAATAAAACGGCCAGGATCTTTTCCTGCAAGCAATAGTTCCTCTAAATATTGTAACCCATTAATCGTATCATTTTCAAAAATTGCTTTGGCTAATTTATTTAAAAAACCTTGAGAAACTGCTCCAGTAACAGTTAATGCATCATCAACTGTTACGGAATCTTCACTATAGGAAATCGCTTGGTCTAATAAACTAAGCGCATCACGCATTCCTCCATCAGCCGCTCTTGCAATCATTTGCAGCGCTTTTTCTTCACAAGAAATACCTGACTCTTGTACAATGACACTCATTCTATTTACAATAGATTGTGCGGTAATTCTCCTGAAATCAAATCGCTGACATCTCGAAATAATCGTTAATGGAATTTTATGAGGCTCCGTAGTGGCTAATATAAAGATAACATGTTTTGGGGGTTCCTCTAAAGTTTTTAGCAATGCATTAAAAGCTCCTATTGAGAGCATATGCACTTCGTCTATTATATAAACTTTATACGGCACAGAACTTGGAGCGTACTTTACTTTATCTCTAATATCCCGTATTTCCTCTACACCATTATTAGATGCTGCATCTATTTCGATTACATCTGGAATAGAACCATCTGTAATCCCTTTGCAAGCTGTACATTCATTGCACGGTTCTCCGATTGGAGCTCGTTCGCAGTTCACTGCTTTTGCCAATATTTTCGCAGCACTCGTTTTCCCTGTTCCTCTTGGTCCCGAAAAAAGATAAGCATGTGATATTTTTTGTTGAAGAAGGGCATTTTGCAACGTTTTGGTTATATGTTCCTGACCGACAACATCAATAAACTGCTGTGGTCGCCAAACTCTATATAATGCTTGGTAATTCATCGATTCGCCCCCTTGTCGTTATTCCCATGATTATTATAGCTTATCTATTCTCTTTTTTACATATATGTAATATGTAAAAAAACCCACCCTTTAAACGAGGATGAGTTTATTATGTAAAATATAACTGCCGTGCACCTTTCTTCGACTAGCACCCATAAGCGTTACTTAAGTAGTTAGCTCAGTCCAGGTAACCCTGCGGCACATGGGGGTGTCCACTTAATGCTGCTTCCTTCCGGACCTGACATGGTTCATGGATTCCCATTGCGCAGGACCCGGACGTCAACACCACTTGCTTAAGGCAGACCCTACAGGATACTAGCCTCAGAAAGGAATTCAGCCTCGCTAGAGCGGATTGCGAGTACAGGGCACCGCTACCTCCCCGCTTAGCACGACAAAATTGATACCATTATTAAGGTGTCTTGTTTGTAAGACACATTTATAAGTATACTGATAAAGTAACAAAAATGCAACGGTTATCATTTGTTAATTATTGTAATTGTTTTTTCACAGCTTCTCTTCTTTTTTACGAGCGCGCAATTCTCTAAAAAAAAGAGAAAGCAATTGTCCGCATTCTTCTGCTAAAACACCTGACACCACTTCACTTTGATGATTAAACCTACTATCTTCTAATAAATTCATAAATGTCCCAGCACATCCTCCTTTAGGATCGCTTGCTCCATATACTACTTTAGCAACCCTTGAAAGGATAATTGCCCCAGAACACATGGCACAAGGCTCAAGCGTTACATATAATACGGCATCTTCTAATCTCCATGTCCCTAATTTTTTACAAGCTTTATCAATCGCTAATAATTCTGCATGCGCTACCGCTGTTTGCTCTGTTTCTCTTAGATTATGTGCAGCAGCAAGTATTTCTCCGTTTTGTACAATGACAGCCCCAATAGGCACCTCATTAACAGCTGCAGCTTTTTTCGCTTCCTCGATTGCCAACTGCATATAAAAAGAATGTTCATTTTCTAATGTCATCTAACACACACCTTACGTATTCTCATTTAACTAAAATCATTTACTTTTACACAAATTATAGAAAGACCTATATATTAACGACCATTATAACTTACAGATGGCATATTTAGAAAAAATAATGTCAAATTGCCTGTAATAGTTACAAAAACATTTACCTAGCAAGGACTAAGATATCTAACTTGAAACATCAATTCTGGTATTGAAAAAAATACTATCATGTCTACCCTTTTCCCTTCATAAAATGGACTAAGTGCTTTTAACTGTAGGAGGGAATAGAATGCAAATTCATGTAGTACAAAGTAATCAAACGTTAGCAGGCATTGCTCAAACCTATGGGACAACGGTTGCAGACATTGTGGAAGCAAATGAACTTCCTAATGCCAATCAATTAGTGGTTGGCCAGGCATTGGTAATACCAATAATCGGAAGTTTTTATTGGGTGCAATCCGGCGATAGTCTTTGGTCCATTGCTCAAAAATTTCAACTGACTTATCAAGAGTTAGCCTCCATTAACAGAATACCAATTAATCAACCATTACAGGTTGGATTACGATTATATATACCACAAAGACCAAAAATGGCAGCAGAATTTAATGCATATGTGGAACCAAGAGGGGAATCCGTCTCTCCAGTTTTAGAAACAAGTGCACGTGAAGCAGCACCCTACTTAACTTATTTAGCACCTTTTAGCTTTCAGGCTCTAAGAGATGGTTCACTAAAAGAACCTTTATTAAATAACTTCCCCGCTATTGCAAAAGCGAATAATAATGTTTTAATGATGGTCATTACAAACCAAGAAAATGATCAGTTTAGCGATGAATTAGGACGAATCCTTTTAAATGATCAGGCCATCCAAAATAGATTTTTAAATAATATTGTAAATACCGCTAATAAATATGGATTTAAAGATATTCATTTTGATTTTGAATATTTAAGACCAGCAGATAAAGAAAGCTATAACAGTTTTCTCAGAAAAGCAAAATCTCGTTTTGCAGAACAAGGATGGTTATTATCAACCGCGCTTGCTCCGAAAACGAGCGCAGATCAAAAAGGTAAGTGGTATGAAGCACATGATTATAAAGCACACGGGGAAATTGTCGACTTTGTTGTCATTATGACATATGAGTGGGGTTACAGCGGGGGGCCGGCTATGGCTGTTTCACCAATTGGACCAGTTAGAGACGTATTACAATATGCTATTACGGAAATGCCACCTTCCAAAATAATGATGGGCCAAAATTTATATGGATATGATTGGACACTTCCCTTTGTAGAAGGCAGCATCGCCAGAGCACTTAGTCCACAAGCAGCCATCCAACTCGCCAGAGAAAATAAGGTACCGATTCTTTATGATCAAAAAGCACAGGCTCCTTACTTTAAATACACGGACACGAGCAATAAATTACATGAAGTTTGGTTTGAGGATGCAAGATCTATTCAAGCCAAATTTAATTTAATTAAAGAATTGAATCTACGAGGAATGAGTTATTGGAAATTAGGACTATCGTTTCCGCAAAATTGGTTATTGATCGTCGATAATTTCCAAGTTACAAAAAGACCTTAATATTTAAAAATATTTCGCTTTGTAACTGCGTACCCCTAAAACACTCGTCCTACCAAACACAATACATATAAAAATCCAAACAGTCTTTTTTCATACAAAAGAGCTTACTGCAAATGCAGTAAGCTCAATATCTCCAATATTTATGCGCAATTGTATTAAAATCATGGAGGAGGAAAGGGGATTCGAACCCCTGCGCGGTTTGACCCGCCTGTCGGTTTTCAAGACCGATCCCTTCAGCCGGACTTGGGTATTCCTCCATCAGACAAGATATAATATATCACTTCTTAAAATAGAAGTCAACACTATTTTTTATTTTTTTACTATAAAAGGAGAATCAGCCTCCTTTTATAGTAAAAATAGCTGTCAGTACTTATTTCGCAGCAATTACTTCTTTATTCCCCATGTAAGGACGAAGTACTTCTGGAATTATCACACTGCCATCTTCTTGTTGGTAGTTTTCTAAAATGGCTGCAACTGTACGGCCAATCGCCAATCCTGATCCATTTAATGTATGAACATGTTCCGGTTTGCCTTTAGGATCTCTACGGAAACGAATATTTGCTCGTCTCGCTTGGAATGCTTCGAAATTACTGCAAGAAGAAATTTCTCGGTACATATTATAGCTTGGAATCCAAACTTCTACATCATATTTTTTGGCAGCAGTGAATCCTAAATCTCCTGTACACATGCTTAATACACGATATGGTAATTTTAACAGCTGCAGTACTTTCTCTGCATTTGCTGTTAAAGTCTCTAATTCTTCATAAGAATCTTCTGGCTTCACAAACTTTACTAATTCTACTTTGTTAAATTGATGTTGTCTGATTAACCCTCTTGTATCTCTACCTGCTGAACCTGCTTCAGAACGGAAGTTAGCACTAAAAGCCGCATATTTAATCGGAAGCTGTTCTCCATCTAATATTTCATCACGGTGCAAGTTGGTCACAGGAACCTCAGATGTCGGGATTAAAAAGTAATCTTCTTTTTCAATTAAAAAGGCATCCTCTTCAAACTTAGGAAGCTGTCCTGTTCCCGTTAAACTTGCTCTATTTACTAAAAATGGTGGAATAACCTCTTGGTATCCATGTTCTTCTGTATGAAGATCCAGCATAAAGTTAAAAAGGGCTCTCTCTAGTCTTGCTCCTAAACCTTTATAAAACACAAAACGACTGCCTGTAACTTTTGCTGCACGTTCAAAATCAAGTAAATCTAAGTCAGTTGCAACATCCCAATGCGGCTTAGGATCAAATGCAAATTGGCGGATTTCTCCCCATTTTCTAACTTCAACATTATCATCCTCAGTATCTCCTACTGGTACACTTTCATGCGGTAGATTTGGAATACCCAACATAATCGCTTGTAGTTTTTCTTCTACAATTCGGAGCTCATCATCAAACCCCTTAATCTTCTCGCCAACTTCTCTCATCTCGACAATAAGAGCATCAGCATCCTTTTTTTCTCTTTTTAATACAGCAACTTGCTGTGACACTTCATTTCTTCTGCTTTTAAGCTGCTCTGTTTCAACGATTAATTCTCTTCGTCTTTTGTCTAATTCCTCAAAGTTATCCAGTTCAGATAAGTCTTCTCCTCTGTGCTGCAATTGTTGTTTTACCATTTCAAAATTAGCACGGACAAATTTTATATCCAACATATTCTTTCCTCCTATTTATCTTCTTTTTTTAATATCAAAAAAAACAAAAAACTCCCATCCCTATAAAGGGACGAGAGTTACCCGCGTTGCCACCCTAGTTGAAAGCATGCTACTTTCCACCTTAAAGAAAATAACGGTTTTTAGCCGAAAGCAATTACTAGCTAATACAGCGTTCCATGCTTTTACTCTAGGATGGATTCACAGGTTTTATTCACCGATTCGCACCAATCATCGGCTCTCTTTAGAATATTGCACCTATTACTATTTCCTATCAATGTAGATATACTATATAATTTTTTTCATCGTACTATAATTATTAACACACTTCAACCATAATATGCAAATTAATTTTTTGCTTCCTTCGCCATGTTAATAAAGTATCCAGTTAATCGATGATCCTCTGTTAACTCTGGATGAAAAGAGCATCCAAGAAATTGACCTTCTCTTGCTGCCACAATTCTCTCATTATGCTTTGCAAGAATCTCAACATTCTCTCCTGCTGACATAATATGTGGTGCTCGAATAAAGACTGCTGTAAAATCATCTGCTACACCAGCTATATCTAAATCAGCTTCAAAGCTTTCCCTTTGTCTGCCAAATGAATTACGCGCAACATGCACATCCATCACACCTATATGCGGCTCATCATATCCTTCAATAGATTTCGCTAATAAAATCAAACCAGCACATGTTCCAAACATCGGTTTTTCTGATTTTGCAAATTCCTTTAAAGAATCCATAAAATCATATTTATCAATTAAACGACGCATCGTCGTACTTTCTCCACCAGGAATAATTAAACCATCAATTTCCTCTAATTGTTCCTTGTGTTTTACGACTACTGCGTTTGCTCCATTTGCTTCTATTGCATGAACATGTTCTCTTACAGCACCTTGCAACCCAAGAACACCAATTGTCACATTAGACATAATTTCTTACCATCCACGTTCTTGCATACGAGTTTCTGGAGTAAGGCTTGCTATTTCAATCCCTTTCATAGCAGTTCCTAAGTTTTTCGAAATCTCAGCAATTAATTTATAATCTTGGTAATGTGTTGTTGCTTCTACGATTGCTCTAGCAAACTTTGCAGGGTTGTCTGATTTAAAGATACCAGAACCAACAAATACACCGTCCGCTCCTAATTGCATCATAAGGGCTGCATCTGCAGGTGTAGCAACTCCACCAGCTGCAAAGTTTACAACAGGCAGGCGTCCTAATTTTTTAATTTCTAATAGTAATTCATATGGAGCTCCAAGAAGTTTTGCTTCTGTCATTAGCTCATCTTCATTCATATGCACTACTTTACGTACTTGTGCATTTACTTTACGAATATGACGAACAGCTTCTACGATGTTACCAGTTCCAGGCTCACCTTTTGTACGAAGCATAGAAGCACCTTCACCAATACGTCTAGCAGCTTCTCCTAAATCACGGCATCCGCAAACAAAAGGAACCGTATAATCATTCTTGTTTAGGTGGTACTCTTCATCAGCAGGTGTTAATACTTCACTTTCGTCAATATAATCAACACCCATTGCTTCTAAAACTTTTGCTTCTACAATATGCCCAATACGCGCTTTCGCCATAACTGGAATCGTAACTGCATTCATTACTTCTTCCACAATAGTAGGATCTGCCATTCTAGCAACTCCACCAGCTGCACGAATATCAGATGGCACTCTTTCAAGAGCCATAACAGCAACTGCTCCTGCTTCTTCTGCAATCTTAGCCTGCTCTGCATTTACAACGTCCATAATAACGCCGCCTTTTTGCATTTCAGCCATTCCACGTTTAACTCGGTCAGTACCTGTTTTCAATTTAAATGCCTCCTATATTCGCCTACAATTTTTAAATAATAGTATGTTCAATACATTAAGGAATTTTTCATAGTTTAAATATTATTATCCCTAATGAAAATAAACAATAAAAAAAGGTTTATGTCAAGACAGTAAACCTTCTTTTATTATCGTTTAACAGATCGTTATTTTAAAACCAACCTTTTACGGTAGTGGATACACTTTTCCAAATGTCAGAGAAAAACCCTCCAACTCCACGCATTGCCAATACAAACCAATTTGCTTTTTCTATATTTTCAGTAGCAATAACTTCAACTGACACGCTCTCGCTTCCATCATTTGTTAAAAACGGAATGTTTTCTCCATCTTTTGTTTGCAATACAATATAACCTACTTTATCTCCTTTTTTTACAGGAGCAGTAAGTTCACCGTTGCTATTTAATTTTTTTTCATCTATTACAAGCTTTGGTTGATAGTTTTCTTTTTCACCATTTTTTATTACAAGATTTATCGCTTGATTTGTGCTGATCTTTACCTTATCTTCTTTTCCTTTTACTACTTTAAGTGTTTCATGATTTTTTACCGTATAGTTGCTAGGAAGAATTTCTTCTTTAGCAAAATTGCTAAATCCGTAATCCAATATTTTTATCGTTTCAGAAAAACGAGAATTTTTTGTTTTCCCTTTCATTACAACCGTGATAAAACGTTGATCTCCTCTTTTAGCTGTTGCTGTAACATTATAGCCTGCATAGTCAGTCGAACCAGTTTTTAACCCGTCAACCCCTTCATATTCAAAAATTAATGAAGGCAATAACCAGTTAAAGTTTTTATATTCTCTTCCATCCCGGAATTTTAAACTCGGCATACTGGATGTTTCCAACACTTCCGGATAATCATTTACTAAACGATATGCTAATTTTGCAACAGCTTTTGCTGACATTTCATTTTCGCTCGTTTCGTCGCCGGCTGGATATTTTCCTAGAAGGTCAACATTATTTAAACCAGATGAGTTAACAAATTTATAATCTTTTAACCCTAATTCTGCTGCTTTTTTATTCATTACAGTAATATAATTTTTTTCCGTTCCAGCAATCAATTCAGCCAACGCAACCGTCGCTGCATTCCCTGAATGGATGGCCATTGCTTGATATAATTCTTTTACTGTGTACTCTTCTCCTTCTGTTAATCCAACATTCGAGAGTTCTGGAGCACCAGATAATTGATGTACATAATGATTTATTTTTACTTTCTGATCCCAGCTAATTTTGCCATTTTTCACTGCTTCAAGAACAATATATTCCGTCATCATCTTAGACATAGAAGCAACGCCTAATAACTTATCAGCATTTTTTTCGTATAGTATTTCTCCTGTATCAGCATCTACTAGTATCGCTGCCTCTGACTCAAGACCCAATTCATCTTTTCCTGCTGCTTTTGCTTGCTGTGGTAGACCTGTAGATAATGTTGCGAACATAAGAAGCATCATCGTGAAATACAGCGTCCACTTTCTAATTTGATTCAATGATATTACCTCCAAAACTATAATTATATTATCTATTAAAATTAATTTATTTTTTTGTTAAGAATTTCCCTTGTCCAGTTTAACATAAAAAAATCAAAAAAAATAGACAGTGAACAAGTTCACTGTCTATTAAAGATAAAGAGAATTACTTAAGAAATAGAGTAATTTGGTGCTTCTTTTGTGATTTGTACATCATGTGGATGACTTTCTCTTAAACCTGCTCCAGTCATTTTTACAAATTGAGCATTTTCTCTTAACTCATACAAGTCTTTTGTACCACAATACCCCATACCTGAACGGATTCCACCTACAAGCTGATAAATAGTATCAGAAAGTGGTCCTTTATAAGGCAGGCGACCTTCAATTCCCTCTGGTACAAACTTTTTATTATCTTCTTGGAAATAACGGTCCTTTGAGCCTTTTTCCATTGCTGCTACAGAACCCATTCCTCTATATACTTTAAATCTACGGCCTTGGAATATTTCTGTTTCTCCTGGGCTTTCAGAAACACCTGCAAGCAAGCTGCCAAGCATTACCGCATGTCCTCCTGCAGCAAGTGCTTTAACGATATCACCTGAATATTTAATTCCGCCATCAGCAATAATTGATTTCCCATGCTTTCTAGCTTCTGTAGCACAGTCGTATACAGCAGTTATTTGTGGTACACCAACCCCTGCAACAACCCTTGTTGTACAAATCGATCCAGGTCCAATTCCCACTTTCACAATATCTGCTCCAGCTTCTATTAAAGCTTTAGTTCCTTCTGCAGTAGCTACATTCCCTGCGATAATCGTTAAATCAGGGAAAGCATTTCGTATCTCTCTTACTCCATCTAACACACCTTGAGAATGTCCATGAGCAGTATCTAAAACGACTACATCTACATGTGATTGAACTAATAATTCTACTCTTTTTATAGCATCGCTCGTAACACCAACTGCAGCACCTACTAATAGCCTTCCGTGAGCATCTTTAGCCGAATGTGGAAATTCAATTACCTTTTCAATATCCTTAATAGTAATTAAACCTTTTAATACTCCTTCACTATCAATTAAAGGCAATTTTTCAATTTTATATTTCTGCAATATACTTTCTGCTTCTTCTAGTGTCGTTCCTACTGGAGCCGTTACTAAATTCTCTTTTGTCATAACATCTGAGATTTTAATGGAAAAGTCTTCAATGAAACGAAGGTCACGATTTGTTAAAATACCTACTAATTTTTGCTCATCATTATTATTAACAATAGGTACACCAGAAATGCGGTATTTCCCCATCAAATGTTCTGCATCAAAAACTTGATGGTCTGGTGTAAGGAAAAATGGATCCGAAATAACTCCACTTTCAGAACGTTTAACTTTATCAACTTGTTCAGCCTGTTGTTCGATAGACATATTTTTGTGAATAATGCCTAATCCACCTTGTCTTGCAATAGCAATAGCCATATCTGCTTCTGTAACAGTATCCATTCCAGCACTAATAAGAGGAATGTTTAAGTTAAGATTTGCTGCTAATTGAACCTTTAAACTAACATCACGTGGTAGTACTTCCGATTTAGCTGGTATTAATAAAACATCATCAAACGTTAATCCTTCTTTAACAAATTTACTTTCCCACATTTTAACGCCTCCATAAAGTTAAAAAATATTATTAGTAGGTTATCAATTGGACAAAATACTGTCAAGGTCAGATAAATAAGTTCCATTTTTCAAAAAATTCAGGAGGTACATAGAATGTTACATCAATATAAAGGCTGGGATTCATTTAGTTGCTTTTTTTCAGCAGAATACTCCCAGTTATTCCTAAAAAAATGTTATAAATTACATAACATTCATGATATAGAAAAAAGAAGCTATCAAAACTGCTATCCATTTATTTACTTTTTGGAGCAAGGAAAATTATATTTCCAGCAAGGGGTAAATTCCCCTTTATCTATTCAGCCACTTTTACTTTTTTACGGTTTTGTTCATTTAATTAAGGCATGCCTTCTAACAATTGATCCTGCCTATCCAAATTCTACGTCGGTTCTTGCTCATGGTGTTTCAACAAGAAAAAAGAAAAAGCAGCAATATCGTTTTTTTCAAGATGAAGTAAAAATCCAAAAAAATGGCTTATTTACTTACATGGCAGAAAAGATGTTTGATACAAAATCTTTAGAAGGAGAAAAAGTAAAAATGGAACATCTCCTGAAACAAATTCCTGAATTAACAGGTCTTTTTCATATTATGAACGGACAAAATTTATTTTTGCCTGTGGTATTTAATAATACTACAATTTCGGTTCCTGTCCAAATATTAGATACTTACTTTATGAATATAAACCGTTTTAAGGACTATTTAGAAAAAAAGAGTCATACTCCTATTAAAAATTTCGAACAAAATAAACGATTTATTAATATTGAATATTTGGAACCTCTGCTGTCTGTTGAACCATTTAAATATAATATTTCTGATAACAATCACTATATTTCCATAACAAAGGAAGAGCAATTTCACTTTCCAGAAATACTTAGTCATTATTTAATTTTATATAATTTAAGCATGATATCTCGTTATGAAATAGAATGGTGGAGTGAATTATTAAAAACTACACCCAATCATGATTATCCTTTTATTGAAAACTTTTTATCTATTTCTGTTAATAAAGGCCCTTACTTAATTTACAAATTTTTAGAAAAATATTTATAACGCTGCTTCCACACTGGTTAGCAAGTTAAATCATCCTTTTTTATTAAGGAAATGAAACTATTCTTTATTCCTTAATCTATTTTATTGTTTATACAAAAAAACATCTAATATTAATTAGATGT
>NZ_JBQRKO010000042.1:0-13457 GCF_052318935.1 Niallia sp. 01092
CCCATTTTTTGAATGAACCTAGCCGTATTAAAATTTGATAATCAAAATCTACTAAAATAGATTTTGTCGAAAAAAATAACACCACAGGAATTATAAAATATACAATAAGATACATATCATTCAGCAAACGTAAAATAATGTCCCAATTATTGAAAGATACGCCAAATTCGTAAGCTGCTTTGACAACTTCTTTCCTCAACATAAAACCATAGAAATAAAAAATAACTCCTATCACTAACCATTTAATACCTATCATATCTTCAAGATATTTTTTCATACTTTATATCATCCATTCTTTTCTATTACGTATTGCGAATACATAGAGCCCAATTATAACTATTAGAAGAAATGAAAATGGTACCAATACAGTCCATAAAGGTTGTTCTACAATATTAAATGGAAAAATAGTACTCAATGGCGAAAACCATGGTGCTACAAGTACACCCGTTACAAAGTTAAAAATATGATAATAAAGAAACGGAACAGATAAAGCAACAAAAGGATTATCTATGATAAGCAGTAACATAAAAGCAATACTAGAATAAACTACCGCATTTATAGAAACCCACAAGGAATAAATTACCCCATATGTCAAATCTCCATATGATAAAAACTGTGAAAAAGTAAATCTAGGAATAACTGCAGACTCATCTATAGGAGAATAATCAATTATTCCTAAATGTGGTTCTACATACACTGCAAAAACAAACGTAAGAAATATCAATAAAAACGTAACTAATCCCGTTAAACAAGTATTTATTATTACTTTACTAAGTAAATAAGTATTCAATGGAATTCTAGTACGAGTATACAGAATAAAATTATTTCTTTGCTCTTGCAAAAAAGATGGTAAATAAATGATAATAGCAAGAGCAGGAAAAAGTAACGAAATAATCGTTGATACCATCTCTTGAAACACTTCAATTGGATCAAAAAACTGGTATCCTTCTCTTATCATATTAAACCTTATAGTTGGTAAAATAATAATAATAGCTATCCAGAGTAATAAATTCTTTACCGTAAATGCTCTTTTCAATTCAATTAATAACTGATTTCCTAACATCTATTTCACCTCTTAAAGTCGTTTATCTTTTGATAAAAAATTATTTATTGATTAACATGAAAGGTATGTGAAGTTAACATGACAGATAAAAATTTACTTTTAATTTCTTATCCTTCCGATGAAGAAATTAAAAAACAAATATCAATTATATTAAATAAAGCATTGAGTATTCCCCAAAACAATCAAAACTCTAACATTCCTGCACACCCCATTAATAATAAATCTTAATCTCTTAACTTTAGTTATGATACTTTTCTTTAATAAGAGTATTCAATTCTTCATAATCAACATTTAACGGTCTAATTTCATCAAAAAAAGTATCCAGTAAATCATTAATCAAGCTTATACGAATTTCATTAATTCTTGACTTATCACTTTGTATATAACTTGGTTTACCAAATTCAGTAACAATTATTTTTTGCCGTTCTAATTCACTATACGCTCTTTGAACAGTATTAACATTCACACCCAACATTAAAGCAAGTTTTCTTCTGGATGGTAATCCTTCCCCAGGAGCAAGGTTGCCATTTATTATCTCATTTATGAAATACCGAACGATTTGAATATATCTAGGATTTCTTGTATTAAAATTAATATCCATAAGCTCTCCCTACCTATACTTAAGGTATTTTAGCAAGATTTCTCTTCCTTTTAAGCCAAAATAATAAATAACCAATAACATTCAACAACAAAAGACATACTATCCAAACTAATTTCAATTGACCAACATGATACAATTGAATTAATCCCCAGACCGTAAACAAAACATAATAAATTGTAATACCAATAACGAATAGAAAGAACCCAATTGTTCGAATATCTATTATTTCTAATGAAACAAAAAATTGATCTGTTCCATAGTACAACTCCCTTTTAAATAAAGAAGGTATCCATTGTTTGTTATCTTCAAAAGTAAAATCCGCTTTCTCCGAATTCAATCCGCTCAATGCTGTATTGTATAAAGAAGCTCTAAGAATAAAAGGTTCTTCAACAAACAAGGAATCTGTCAAATCCGAGTTAATTAATAAAGAACTTTCTCCAACCTTATATCCAATATCTGCAAAACGAGCATCATGAACGTTACCTAAATATAAGAAAAACCCAAACACAAAACTAACAACTAATAAAATTAAAACCCCTACTGTTAGTAAACAATTTGCAAATGTTCGCTGGCGAATTTGCATCAATGAAATTAATTTTTCCGCCTGCTCAAATCCACCAAAACGTTCTACTGCAGTTCTAAATGCATCATTTTCCGTATAACCATCCATCATTAATTCTTTTATAGATTCATTGAGATGAATACGGGTTTCTTCTTTTAATTCTTTTGTTTCTGAATGTTTTGGATTTGCATGTTTATATAATTTTTCAACATATTCATCAACCACCCGCATTTTTATCCCCCTCATATGCATCCCAAAAAGGAATCTATTAATTTTTTTACAAACTCCCATTCTTTAACCTTCAATTGGAAATTATAACGTCCTTCCTCATTCATTCGATAATACTTTCTACGTGCTCCTGCACCCTGTTCATCACTCCAATAAGAAGCAATCCAATTTTTATTTTCTAATCTTTTTAAAGACAGATAAAGAGTTCCTTCTTTCAATTCAAATGAGTCATTACTATTAAAACGAACCATCTTTGCAATTTCATATCCATACATATCTCTTTTACTTAGGAGGGATAGTATAAGCGTATCAATATGCCCTTTCAATAATTCCTTATCAACTTCCAATCATATCCCTCCTTTAATAATGATAAAGCTTTATGTAAAAAATATCCTGTAAAAATAGTTTAAATCAAAATACCTAACAATGCAATGTATTTATTATCTAAATAGTATTTTGTTTATGGGGTATCACCAACCATTTATCATATTTCTCATGCTAAGGCTAAAAACCTTGATAAATAAGGCATTTCCCTTAAACGACCATTTTAGGGAAGTTAAATAATAACCATCTAATACTTGTAAAATGGACCCTTCTCTAAAAGTAATTCCCTTTTTGCAAACTTATTCACGTTAAAAGGAATTAGCTTAGAGTAAGGAAAACCACTATTTATTTCACTACCAAAAAATGTCTTAACGTGGGTTTACGTCAAAATGTTAGATGCTACCCGTATAGAGAAAAGATAAGATTAAGTATCCACTAAACAGGATTAATTATAAGTGATGGAGAATAAAATCCCTTGAAAGAAAAATACGGGGTGTTTTTGTGAACCAAGATAACCAGGACAAAAAACAAATAAAAGAATATCAAAAAAATCCAATGAGCAATTTTTCTGACTCTATTAATCATTCAATGGTTAGTAATTTAAAAGGATTAACAAAAGGCGGTTGTCTTACAAAAATTATTACTTTGATTATAATAATTATTGGAGGATTACTTATCCTTTCACAATGTTCTCATTAAACTAACAGCTTTAGTAAAATAGTAGAGTAAAAAGTTAAATAAAAAGAAGATAGCGTACGCTATCTTCTTTTTATTTGTGGATCCTGATATGAGCGTAATCTAGAAAGGGGTCCTACCAACTAAAAACTATTATCTATACTATGTTACCGAATTAGATAACTATTAAAGATAAAAACATTATTGCCCGATTTCCCAATCATTACGACTACGCTTTTGCATTCTCTTCTCTCTTTGTTCACGCTCTTCA
Organism: Niallia sp. 01092; assembly: GCF_052318935.1. Classification (NCBI taxonomy): domain Bacteria; kingdom Bacillati; phylum Bacillota; class Bacilli; order Caryophanales; family Bacillaceae; genus Niallia; species Niallia sp. 01092. Next base: position 3,725 of record NZ_JBQRKO010000042.1, read on the forward strand.
TCCTGCTTTATAGATTCATTGACTTCCTTAACCAGATTGAATTTTTGAGCAAGAGAATTCATCAAATCAAACGCTTTTGGAGCGTTCTCTTTAATAAAGTCAACGCACTTAGACTTAAATTGCTTAAGACGCTGCGTTAAATCTTTAATCTGTTCTTGCTGCTGTTTAATGAGTACGTCCTTTTCCTGATGACGACGTTCAGATAACTCCAAAGCCTTTTTCACCTTCTCATGATCGACTTTCAAAACGAACTCCTCCGTTTGAGCCGGAATTGCCTGTTTAGCCTTCTCCAATTCCACAGAAAGATAATGATTAATAACATTTGCTTCGTGCAATTTTTCTGCAATCACATTAAAGTTTTTAGCCAAAACCTCATGTTTCTTTAAAGCAGTCTTTTGACTAGCCATCATTTTCTCATAATCATCTACTCTGATTTTGACATACCTTCCAAGAAGGTCCGTGTTAGTCTCCGGTTTATAAATTTTCTTGACCTCTGGAGCCTTATATTGGGGCTGATTGGCGAGTTTCTCTGTTTTCTCCGTTAACCCCCTTCCACGCTCTTTAAATTCCCTTACAACAGCCCTCTGAGCTTCATATTCAGCCTGTAAGGCATCTTTAGAAGAATAAAGATCATTTATATCAGAAACAGCCTTTTCCATCTCCTGACGCCTTTGAATCCCTTCTGCTTCCAGTTGATTAAGTGTCTCCTTCGCTTCCTTGAATTGAGGAACTTTCATGTACTTATGAGAGCCAATGTTGGCTCTCTCAAAATCGGGAATATGAACCTTCGCCAGCTCCTCAATGCGTGCAGTCTCCCACTCACGCCAATGCTTGATAAGCTCTGTCCCTTTCCCTTCAATGCCTTGTTGTTGTAAGGCTTTATCCATGCCGACACGCCTTGTCAGTCCTCTTTTACTTTCAAAATTCGGAACGTAATTAATATGCAAATGGGGGTTGGCTTCATCATCATGCAGTACCATGTTGTAGATTGCTAGATTGAGATTCCTATCTTGAAATTCCTCTGCATACTGCACCAGTGCAGATTTCTTCGCCATACGATATTCCTCACCGTCTTTTCCCTCACCGATAGCCACAATTAATTCCCTCTGTTCATGTGTTTTACTATCATTTCGGATTTTCTCGTAATAATCTTCAATCTTGCGGTCTTTCCTACTCTGCTTCACATTGTAGGCTTCCACCGCTTCACTAAATGTGTCCTTATAAACCTCTCGAATATCCTTTTGCACAAAATAAATATTTTCGTTTAACCTGGACTGATCGATGCCAGGATTCCCATAAATATTTTCTCGATTATTATGTGCCATATTGCTTTTATGAGATTGATTAAATGAGATAGAAGCCAACATAAAATATCACCACTCCGCCCAAAATTATTGATAAACTAAGTCTAGCAGAGCGACGAAGTTTGTCAATAAAAGTAACCCTATACGTGTTTTGTCACTACGTTACAAAACACATAGGTCTCTGCGAGGCTTTTCGGCTCCGCCTAGCCATGCCATGCATGGCAAAAGACCTTGGGGTTTCGCCCCCAAACGACGACCAACGTAAGCACGTTGGATCGCAGTAATCGAACTCCTCAATCCCTCACTCCTTGAGGGAATCCCTCGCCGGTTGGCAGATCAAAACAAATGTTTTGACAATGCCAATAGGGTTTTGCTGTAGCAAATGTGTCAACTCCTTATCCTCCTTTGAAAAGAAATAACTATCATGGGGGTTCTCAAATAAGAGACAATAATATACTTAATTCTTTTAGTAATTCTCTTAATAACTTTAATAACTACCTTAATGATATAAGTAAATCTATTTGAGCTTGAAAGATAATAGGGTGGCTTTCGCCCCCTTAGAGACAAGATTTTTGGTTGCCTTGATGGCAACCTTTTAGCCTTAAAGGCTAAAACGTAAAAAAGTTTAAATTAGGGGTTGCTAAACAAAGAGCGAAATACTATTTAATTAAGAGTAAGAAGAAAAGAGAAATAAAAAGTTAGTTAAACCCTTGGTACTACTGTTTTTTTGGTTAGTTCCGTAGTAATGAAAAATCATTACTTTCGTAATGAAAAATCATTACCACGAAATAAAAAAAAAGAGCCTTAATTTTTAGGCTCTAATATAACTTTTCAGGTAATTTTTTTAATTCTGCAGGAGTTTTTCTAAACATAGCTTTTAATGTTCCATTTACATTATCTCTATCACCAGAAAACATAATATGAGGATTTACAAATAAAGCATATGCTCTAACATTATTATCTTCTAAACCACTTTCGGAACGAGCCAAAATCCCTTTATCTATTAACCCTTTTATAATCGGATTTACATTTTGCTTTTTCTTTCCTAAAACTACCGCAAGATCACTTTGAGTTAAAGGCATTGAATTAGCTTTTTTACAATCTTCAACTATGCAATTAGACTCAATTTCTACATGAGGAGCAATATCCATTAAAAAAGTCTTTTCAGCAGTAGTTAAGTATTTTATTTCACGCAAATACAAAAGATTAGCTTGATTCAATTGGACAAACCTCGCTCTATTTTTTACTTTTCTTTCCGGAATTAAAATCATTCCTCTAGAATTTGCTTTAATTTGCAATTCAGCTGCTTTTAAAAGTTCTTCTTCTGTTAATATCTTTTCATTTTCAATTTCTCTTAATCGTGCCTTTTTTCCCGCGCTGTTTAAATTTACTACATTGTTGTTATCTTTTTTCACAAAAATTCCTCTCCCCTACTGGAAGGAATTAATCTCTGTATGTTAGAATATATTTATTCTATAAGTGAATACAGGACAAATTCCTGTCCTTCTTAGTGAAACCCTCGGAGTCCGCGAAAACTTGAGGGTTTTTCTTTTTTATATTTCAACACTACCAATATTTTCCCCTTTTTTCTAGTCATTTTCTATCTTCTCTTTTAACTTCTCTAATAATCTATCGTCAATTCTTTTCGGTTTATAACCCATTCTATCAATTAAGATACCCTCTACAACCCTCATACGGGCTGTATAAAGACGGTATTCACTTTCTCCAAAGGCTTTAATATCATTAGGAACTATAACTCCGTCAGGAGCCTTCTGGACAGTTCTCATGAGGTGATAGCACTCTGTTCTCTTTTGACGAACCAAACGCAGCAGCATTAAAAGATCATATGTATGAAAGGTAGCTAAACTTCGAAATGGTCTTTCACATAATTCTAAGTACACAAAACCATTTAATTTTGGCCTTTCTGCTTTCAATGGTGCTTCACAAAACGAACATGTTTCGCTATCAGATTTATTTTCTTGGCCACAATAAGAACAACAAATCATACCCTTTAAAACTCTCCTTTCCCCTTGCCATCAAGGCTTTCAAGTTGCCATCAAGGCAACTCCTCCATAAAATCTCTTTTGGGTTTGTTTTTAATGCAACAAATGATGTGTTTTAATTCTTTACTCTTACATATTCAATAATAGAAAATAACATTTGTTCTTCTAAACGTTCAAATCGTGGATCCAATAAAAGGCGTTCTCCTTCAAAAAAAAAGGCTTCTAACAAGTAGAATACTCTTGGTCGCTTGTATGCTGGACTATTGGCTACACAGCATTTCCAGACACGCTCTTCTAATTGTTTCGAATATTTTCGGTGCTGAATACATTCATGAAGTTGTCCTTTTTTTATTTCCACATAGCCTTCCCAAATATTTTTTTGCGCAAGTTCCATCCACATTTCTGCTCGAATCTGCTCTTTATTTAATACAATACTTGTTTTGTTATTTCTTTTCACATCATTTGTTGTGAAAGATGTTGGTAACCTTTCTTCTAAAAATTGATCTAAAGATTCTTTTGTCACTTTCCATCCTTCTTTTCTAAAAATAGGTGGAATTCCTTCAATAGTGCCATCACGTAACCATCTACGTACAGATTCTATATGACTGGTAATTTTGTTTTCTTTTAAAATTTCAAATACTTCTTGCACCGTATATAATTGCATTGTTAAACTCTCCTTATACAACAAATGTTTTGTTTTATTATGCAACAAATATTGTATTTTGGTCAATGTAAATTCTCATAGTTGGGTATCATCCCAACTTGAGCTATGAATGATATCTAACGATATCGATAATCGGGTTGATCGATAAAAGTTTACGATCATGATCAAAAGAAGGATATCTAAAACATATCAACGAATAAATAGTGTAATTGATTGATTATCGGATGAATGATCGAAAATATCGGCATGATCGGAGGTTGTGAAATAGATGAACGATAGAAAATGGTTAACAGTTACGGAGATCGAGCAAAAACATGGCGTTCCAGCTCCGACTACCCGTCGATATCTCCAACGCCACGGGCACAAGCTCAATATCAAAAAGCGTGGTAAATCGTATTTAATCGATGAGGAATCGATCGAGGTACTTATTAAGATTCGTGATCTTTATTCAGATGGGAAAAGTGAGAAGGAAATCGACGATATTCTCTCCAATATAGGAGTACCTACGACTATCACAATTGAAGAAGAAGGAAAAGAGATCGAAGTTCCGACCGATAAAGTATTAATGGATATGCGTAACGAGCTCCAAGGTGTAAAAGAGTTTAATCGTGAGCTACTCGATCGATCAGATCGACAAGAAGAGTTTAATCGTCAACTATTAGAGAGACTCGATCAACAACAAGCGTACATAGATAAAAGACTTGACGAAAGAGATGAGCGATTAATGATCGCACTTAGAAAGTCGATGGAGACTCAAAAAATGATCGCTGCAACTCAAGAACAAGAATCGAAAAAGGTGAACAAGGGATTTTTCGCTCGTTTTTTCAATAAAAAAGGGTAATAAAAGAGGAGGGATAGTATGCCACATAAAATTACATTAACGGGAAAACCAGTGAGTTCATTACGTCAGAAAGAAACCTACTATACTTTCGATATGGAGGAGAATGGCTCACCAGCAGCTCCAAAAGGGTTACCCAAAAGTTCAACTATTACATATACAGTATTTATTAATCAAAAGCAGTTAAAGAAAGCCGGATTGACAGAAGAAAACATACAAACACAAAAAATCATGGTTCAAGGTGAACCGACTTTAGATGTATCTGTTGATGATTGTCCAGGAGAAATTGGTATCGTCTGTTTCCAAGTATCAATCCTTACTGAAAAGAAAAATTCAACGGAATCGAGCAAAGTTAGTCAAGAACCGGTGAAAAACGAGGTAAAAACAGAAGAGAAACCAAAAGATCCAGAAGGAACAGAAGATTTTATTTTGCTTGAACAAATCAGTGTTCCTGAAGCATTTTTAAATTCACGCCCTAATCCTGAAAAAACGCAGCAAGTCGTGGACTATGTCAAACGGACAGGCTTCTTAGATGAGCCCATTACGATTAATCGAGATACGAAGATCCTCACGGACGGATACAGACGCTATATCCTAGCTAAAAAGGTGAAACTAGATTTAGTCCCTGTTGCATACGAAAAATAAGTCTAGAATCAACAATGTATAAAATCATGCATAAACGATAAAAAACGAAAAAACACCAAACCCTTGATGTATATGGGTTTGGCGTTTTTTCTAACTTCCGAAAAATTGCGATTATATAAACTAAAAATGCAATTATTTTGTTAATTCTATTATACAATAATTGTTGTATAATTAATCTACTAACCCCATTAGTGAGACCTTCTTATAAAATGTAAAAACTGACCATAATAACGTCTTTTTTGTCAATTTGATAAAAGGGTAGGATCCAGGAGAAAAACGAAGCAATCAAGAGTTTTACTTTTAGATTATAAAGCCTATTTTTTCGTTATTTCCCAAACCTAAAAAGACGGAATTTGCCCAAATATGGACGAATTCCGCCTTTTTATTTTTTTGTTGCTTCCCATAGGAACCATTATGTTAACTAAACACAAAAAAGGTACAATTTTTTCAAAAATAATAACAAAATGAGTATCTTTTAAAGTAGAACATTCCCCAAGTTGCGGAATACATTTGAACACCAATCTAAAAGTATATTTTCTATGTTTTACTAATAAGACCCCGTAAACTAATATATCAATTTCTATAAACTTCTTTAATTTTATCAAATCCTTTTGTCAAAAAATTTTGTTAAAATACAGGAAGAAGGAGAGATATTCAATGAAAAAAAATAATTTAAATATTATTAAACTAAGTATATTAGTAGCAATATCAATTATTTATTTAAGCTATTATTTATTTACATCTTTTAGATATGGATATACTTTAATACTTATTATTGAATCTTTAATTAATTTAATAATTGTATTAATTTTCGCAAATTATTTAACTAAAAGAATCTATATCTCAAAAAGTTATCAACTTATTTTGTATACTATTTTTATTTTTTATCTTTTTTTATTACAATCATTAGTTGCACATGTAAATCTTATAAACTTTGCGATAATGAAATATACAGGACATCATCATATAATGGTTGATCGTATTAACTTTATTCCTTTTCATACGATTTTGAATGCTTTAACAATTGATAACATTAAAGATTTTTTTTATGATCAATCATTCACAATAAATCTATCTATACTAGCAGTATCCCCAATGCTACAAATTATAGGTAATATATTAATGATAGTTCCTTTATCCTTTTTCCTATTAACTTTAGGAATTTCTAAATATAAAATAAAAACAATATATTTTATATTTATTTTTTCTATAGGAATTGAACTATTTCAACTAATAAATTCATATATTGAATCTGGTCTTCAATATGGAGAAGGTCGTGGCATAGATGTAGATGATATTATTTTAAATACTATAGGCGCTACTATAGGTGTACTAATTTTCTGGGTATTTAAAATTGGTATAAGTGCATTTAAAAAAAATAAATCATATAAACTCTATAAATACATAAAAAATCATCTAAACTTAAACTAGGGGTAGTACCAGCATTTTGACCCAAAACATACGCTAAGGGATTGTTCAGTTAATCACGGATTACTGGACAGCTTATAAATAAAGCTTTTAATAAGCTTTATAAATATTTTATTTGTTCAGTAACTCATCCAATAATCAATGTACAGAAACAACTGAAAATATAAGTCTATGAACACATTAAGTACCTTATCGTATAAATTTCATAGAAAAATCCTTGTCAAATCTCGTTAGCGTATGTTTTCCGCGTTTTGTTGGTGATCCACCTAAATGTAATTACCTTTTTTGTAAAGCTATTCACGTTAAAGGGGCATAGAGAAAGGAAAAACACTATTTTGTTACCAAAAAATATATTAACGTGGGTTTTATGTCAAAATGTTGGCAGCACCCCTATTAACTAATAGTGATTTTATGTAATTTTTCTACAAAAATATAAAAATATTGTAAAAATAGTTGAAAGATTTTCCAATTTACTCTAAACTAAAGTCGTAGTACACATAGTACAATAGTACATACTTTTAAGGATGGTGGCTTAAGATGAAGAAGAAAAAGTTTGCAGTTCTGGGTATAGCTCTAGGTTTAATGGCATTTGCTGGTGCAGCACAGGCAAGTTATAGTTATTCCTCTTACGACACAACCGTTGGTAAATTTAACGGAAGTGGTTACACAAGTTACCAAAAAAAATCTAGTTCGGGACAATATGGTTCTTTGGATTCTCGTACAGTCGGCGGTGCCTACACTGTCGATGCAAGAATGACAGCAAGTACTGGTACAGGTTCATGGGTAAGATCGGTTGGCGATAACGATTTTCGTAGTCTACCAAACTCTATTTCAGCCGGATATGATACAAGAGTTCAATTTAGCAATGATTTAGATACACCAGTAAATGTTCAAGTAACCGGATACTGGAAAAGTAATTAACTTCAATATTTTAAGAACGTTGATGTCAATTGACATCAACGTTCTTTTTTTTCCTTTATTACAGATCAACTAGTTCCAGTTTATATTTATTGATACGGAATACATAGTCACATAAAATATTAATATCTTCTTGATTATGACTTGTAATTATAATTGTACGTCCCTCATCCTTAAATGATAATAATAGATTTCGAATTTTATCTACACTTTCTGTATCCAAAGCATTAAATGCCTCATCTAATATAAGGACTTGCTGATCTTCCATAATTGCCTGAGCAATAGCTAATTTTTGTTTCATTCCTAAAGAATAATTCTTAACTTTTTGCTTGGCTTGTGGTTGTAACCCTACGATTTCCATTGTTTCACGAATCTTTTCATCAGTAATTTTCCCTTTAATTAACGCCAATTCTTTTAAATTTTGAAATCCAGTTTTATTTGCAATATAACCGGGACGATCTATAATAATACCAAAATTATCAGGGAATCTTTTGTTTTTTCCAATTTCTTCTGATCCAACAGAAACAGTACCATTATCTGGAAAAACGAAGCCGCATATCATTTTAAACAAAACAGATTTACCAGAGCCATTCGGTCCTACAATACCATATATTTTTCCTTTTTCTACGTTTAAGTCCACACCATCAAAAAGAATTAACCCCTTATATGTTTTACTTACGTTTTTTAATGAAATAATAGACATACTTTCACCCCACCTACTATATTTTTAAACTTCCTTTAAACAAATAATTAATTACACCAAGAGCAAGAGCATTTATTATAATTAAAATGCTTGTCAGATAATACGGTGAAAAATCAACCAAGTAAACAATACTATTTAATCCAACTGGAATTATACCTGCCGTATTAATCCCCGGTAACATTAATATCATAAGCATGCTTATTAACATTACACCATGTATTAATTCCTTACTTATCCAAGAAACAATAAACACTGCGAATATATAAAAAACAATCTGTAAGAAACCGTTGATAAAAAAGTGGTAAATAACTTCATAAAAAGGATTCGGTAGTACTGTCACATAAAAACTGAAATTCATCCCAAAACAAACAGCTACAATTAGAGAAAAGCCCATCAATATAAAGAGTAATAAGATAACAGCTATTAATAATTTCTTTATCCAACTCCAAAACCATTTGTTCAAATTCTGAAACCGAATAATTTTATAGTAACTTAATTGTTCAATCTCATTACTTAAAAAGAGCTGAACCAAATAAATAAAACCAAAAAATACGATTAAATAAAAGAAAAAAGGAAGATACGCGAAATTTTCTGCACTAGAACCTCTAAAAGACATTATCCAAACATCCCAAATCGTTGAACCAGAAGATTTTAATGAGTTAGCTGTCGAAATAATACCTATTAAACATAGAAACAAATATATTCCTATAGGAATATATGATTTTATTGATTGAACATATACTTTTTTATTAAGGTCTAGAATTCGTAAATATAAGACAATAAATATACCAAACATTAGGACAACAATATAACTTAAGATAGGAGAATTAAACGAATTAACTGCTTTAGTAATTGAAAAATAAGTAGTTGGAGACAAAAAAGCAATTTCCTTCGGTAATAATTTAAATCCTATAATACCTCCAAAGAAAATCATTACACTTATTAAAAGCATAAAATATTTACTTTTTGTCAATACATATATAGTTGCTAAAACTACATGTAGTAATGAAAGTGTTAACACTAATAAAATTAACTGAGCTACAAATGCAGATATTGGTGTTCCAAAAAAACCTACTAACTCATAAAGAGTATTAGTAACATGATTGAATTCACTAAGCTTGCTCCAATTCCAGGAATAAGGAAATCCAATCATCATAAATAGAGATACAAATACCCAAAAAAACAATAAAGGAATACTTCTCAACCAAAAATGTTTAAGAGAATGATAAA
>NZ_JBQRKO010000043.1:0-12644 GCF_052318935.1 Niallia sp. 01092
AATCTTTCATCCTCAACAATCACTCCACCGTAACAGACTTAGCCAAATTACGTGGTTTATCTACATCGCAGCCTCTGTGTAGTGCTGCGTAGTAGGCGATTAATTGTAGTGGTACAACAGAGATAAGGGGTGTTAACAGTTCGTGCACTGCTGGAATGATGAAGCGGTCGCCTTCCATCTCTAAGCCTTTCATGGAAATGATGCATGGATTTGCACCGCGCGCTACTACTTCTTTTACGTTTCCGCGTATGCTTAGGTTAACACTTTCTTGTGTTGCTAATGAGATAATTGGTGTGCCCTCTTCTATTAAAGCGATTGTTCCGTGCTTTAATTCGCCACCTGCGAAACCTTCTGCTTGGATATAGGAGATTTCTTTTAATTTTAATGAGCCTTCTAACCCAACATAATAGTCAATTCCACGGCCAATAAAGAATGCATTGCGAGTTAATGCTAAATATTCTCTTGCAATGTTTTCAATTTCTTCTTTTTCTTCAAAAATAACTTCCATACTATTAGCGATGATGCCTAACTCATGAATTAAATCAAAATCAGGTTCATAGCCTTTGCTTTTCGCTGTTACTTCCGCAAGAATAGAAAGAACGGCCATTTGTGCTGTGTACGCTTTTGTAGAAGCAACCGCAATTTCTGGTCCAGCATATAATAAAAGGGTATGATCTGCTTCACGGGATAAAGTGGATCCAGGTACATTCGTAATCGTAATCGTTGGGTACCCCAGTTCTTTTACTTGAACTAATACTGCTCTGCTATCTGCCGTTTCGCCGCTTTGTGTAATAAAGATAAATAATGGTTTTTCAGAAAGCAGCGGCATATTATAGCCAAACTCGCTGGCAACATGAACTTCGACAGGTATTTGTGCTAGCTTTTCAATAAACTGTTTGCCAAGCAATCCTGCATGATAGGATGTACCAGCTGCAATAATATATAAACGATCAGCATCCTTCACTGCTTCTACAATGGCAGGATCTATCGTGAGCTTTCCATCTTCATCTTGGTATTCTTGAATGATTTTACGGATTGCTGCAGGCTGTTCATCTATTTCTTTCAGCATATAATGCGGGTATGTGCCTTTTTCAATATCGCTGGCATCTAATTCTGCTGTATATGCTTCTCTAGAAACAACCTCACCGTCTAAAGTTTCAATGGTAACCTCGTCTTTTGAAACAAGCACAATTTCCTTATCAACAAGTTCTACATACGTATCCGTCACTTGCAGCATCGCCATTGCGTCACTTGCTACAACGTTAAAGCTGTCGCCTAAACCAACTAAAAGTGGACTTTTATTTTTAGCAACATAAATAACATCTTTATCTTGTTCGTCCAGCAATGCAATTGCATAGGAACCTTTTAATAGCTTTAACGTTTGTACAAAAGCCTCTTTTACATCGTTGCCTTCTTCAACAAAACGCTCGATTAATTGTACGACTACTTCTGTATCCGTATCACTTTTCAGCACTGCATCTGCAAGATATTCTTTTTTCAGCAAGTCATAGTTTTCAATCACACCGTTGTGAACAATCGTAAAACGGTCTGATGCACTTTTATGTGGATGTGCATTTAATTGACTTGGCACTCCATGTGTTGCCCAACGTGTATGGCCGATGCCTGTTGGTGCAAATACATCCTCATCGACAATATTTCGCAAGTCTGCAATACGTCCTTTTTCTTTAAAAACTTGGACGCCTTCTCCATTGCTTACGGCAATGCCCGCAGAATCATATCCTCTATATTCAAGCTTTTCTAGCCCTTTTAATAAAATCTCTTTCGCATCCAGGTTTCCAATATAACCAACTATTCCGCACATACTTCTTTTCCTCCGTTCTAGGGAAGCAAGAAGCCGGTTTTAGGGGCCGTACTTGCTCCCCTATCTCTGAAATATTTTATGTTCATAAAAATCCTTGTTATTAGCAGATATTCAAAAAGTCACCAAATGATAAGCGGCGAATCTCTTCGTTGGCTTGCTTTTCCGCTACTCACGTATCTAATTGCATACGTTCCGTTGCTCAAAGCTAAGCCGCCTCGACCTTCTTGCTTCTAATTTGTTCCCTTTTTGAACACAGATTATTAGCATGCTCTTCTCTTTGTCCATTAAGTTGCCTTAATGTTTTAAAGAAGAACCAACGATTGGCTAATGCAATCGGGAGGCATCCGCCGAAATTTCGATAAACCTCCACCTCGTCAACTAGATTTGTGTCGTCCATTACTAGTCCAGGCGCTTTATTCCTTTGTAAAACCTCTATCCTCCTTGTGAAAAAATAGTGCTTTTTCACAAAAGCAAGTTAATCATACCTTACATCAAAACATTTCGTCAAATACTATCTATTCGTTTGGTTGTATTTGACATAAAATTCTTACATCTGTTTATAAACAACCTCTTTCAAAGCAAACAGGGTGAAGGAAAAATAACAATGTCATATTTTCCTCACCCTATATAATATGCAAAAGTACTTTTATTGTACCATTGGACATAGTATGAATAGAAGGATCTATCCTCCCTTTTGACCCATCTCCTCTTGCACTACTTCTCCAATAATATTTACGTATGCATCGCATAAGTCTTCCGTAGGTGCTTCTGCCATTATGCGGACAAGAGGTTCTGTTCCAGAAGGACGGACTAGAATTCTGCCGTTTCCATTCATTTCTTGTTCTACTTTTGTAATGACTTCTTTCACCTTTTCATTATCTGTTACATGATGTTTATCGCTTACTTTAATATTCACCAATTTTTGCGGGAATTTTTTCATTTCTCCAGCAAGCTCGGAAAGCGGTTTGTTTGTTGCTTTCATAATATTGACAAGCTGCAACCCCGTTAATAATCCGTCACCTGTTGTATTATAATCTAGGAAAATAATATGGCCTGATTGTTCTCCGCCAAGATTGTACCCGTTTTTACGCATTTCTTCCACTACATATCTGTCGCCGACTGCTGTAGGAATGCTGGCGATTTGATGGACTTCTAACGCTTTATAAAAACCTAAATTGCTCATTACAGTAGAAACCACCGTGTTTTGCTTTAACCGATTTGTTTCCTTCATATATTTCGCACAAATATACATGATTTGATCGCCATCAACTGTTTCCCCATTCTCATCAATCGCAATCAAACGATCACCATCTCCATCAAACGCAAGGCCCACATCTGCTTCTTTTTCTTTTACAAATGCTGCTAACGCTTCTGGATGAGTGGAACCAACCCCATCATTTATATTTAACCCATTAGGAGATGCTCCCATTGTGGAAATATCTGCATCTAAATCAGCAAATAAGTGCATCGCTAAAGATGATGTTGCACCATGTGCACAATCTAGCGCAATATGAATGCCTGTAAACTCTTCCTCTACTGTTTGTTTTAAAAATTGAAGGTATTTCTGTCCGCCTTCAAAATAATCGTCGACATGTCCTAAGTCAGCACCAGTTGGTCTTGGCAATGAATCATTTTCTTGATCAATTAACGCTTCAATTTCTAATTCCTGTTCATCTGACAGCTTAAAACCATCTGGACCAAAAAATTTAATCCCATTATCAGCAACAGGGTTGTGCGAAGCAGAAATCATGACACCTGCCTGAGCTCCTAATACTTTTGTTAAATACGAAACTCCTGGTGTTGAAATAACGCCTAAGCGCATTACTTCAGCACCAATTGATAGTAAACCTGCCACTAGAGCCCCTTCCAGCATATGGCCAGATATACGAGTATCACGACCAATTAATACTTTTGGCCGCTCTTGATCTTTTGTTAGTACAAAACCACCAAATCTTCCAAGCTTAAATGCTATTTCCGGCGTTAGTTCACTGTTTGCAATCCCTCGCACTCCGTCCGTACCGAAATATTTACCCATCTAATTAATCGCTCCTTCTAACTATAATAAAACCTTATTAAGCACCTTTTGTAGAAATAGATACACTTGCTGTCTCTCTTGCCAGCTCCCAACTCGTGTCTTCTGGACCATCGACGCTTATTTGCACTTCATGTTCTCCCTCTTCCAAACCAGTAACATCTACATAGATGGAAAAATCCGATGCCTTGATTCCTTTTAAAATCGAATCCTTGGCTGTGACCTCTATATTTGTACTTTTCTTTTCAGGAGAGGTAATACTGCCTGTAAGATTTTTTCCTAATCCTTGTATACTAATCGGAACATTTGCCAATGTTTTTGAACTTGTTTTTTCAGCCGAAGAAGTCTCATCTGACTCTGATTCCGGCTCCGGATCTGGTTCTGGTTCTGCATTTGTTTCTTCAGTTGATTCTTCGTTGTTTTCTTTAGCAAGTGTTACTTTTACGGTTGCATTTACTAGTTCAGGATCAACTGATGTAATACCATCAGATATGATAATTGGCAATGATAATGTTTCATCTTTTTCAATTTTACTTAAATCGACCTCAACTCTAACATTTTCCGTATTTTTCAGCACATTTTCCGTTCCAAATATACTAGCTTCTTTTGTATCCAATGTGATCGAGTCAATCGTCACATTAGAAGGCGGCGACCCCTTTTCCACTATGTTAATCGGAACTTTTTTACTGACTCTTTTGACAGGAATTGTTACATTTACTGTTTCTGGTTCTACTTGTACATCCAATTTATTTAGTCTACTGTCTAAAACAGAAATTGCTGCTTGTTGTTCAATCGATTGCGATGTTGAGCCATTTACTTCTACATTTGCTTTAACATAAGCTACCTTATCAATTTCATCCTTCGCACCTGTTACTTTTACTGTACCCGGATTGATAGATGCTGCTTCTGCTGAATAGCCATCTGCAATTGATTTACTGCTATATTCTGCTTCTACTTTAAATTCTTTTGTTACTTTTTCTTTTACAGTTACTTCAGTATTAGTAGGATTAATCTTAGCTTTTAGCTTATCGGATAAATCTTTAATTTGTAATTTTACCTCTTTTGTCCCGATCTTTGCATTCGCTAAATTGACAAACACCTCAAAATCCCGTTTCTTTTTCGTAACCTGTACATGACTTGTTGGTCCACTAAGTGTAACATCCACCGTTTTAGGAACTCCCGTTACAACTACATTTTCTGTATCATAATACACTTTCACTGGAACATTCTCTACTACATCCGTACCATTATCTCCTGGTACATTGACATCACTTGAATCTTTATCTGGGTCATATACAGAAGAAAATAATAAAAGTGCCAAGGCAAAGGTTATGATTTTCATAAATAATTTACTATCTATAATTTTATCAAATAGTTTATTCATTTCTCTTCCCCTTCCAGCTCCATTTTACGGCAGAAGCTTGTTTGGTAGAAGGTAAAACTAAGGCGCTTGACAGCATTTCTCTAAACGTATCCAACTTTAATTCACGGTGAAGCTCTCCATTTTTCGTAATAGAAATAGCTCCTGTTTCTTCTGATACGACAACCGTTATACTATCTGTCACTTCGCTTATTCCTAAAGCTGCTCGATGCCTCGTCCCTAATTCTTTTGAAATAAAGGGACTCTCAGACAAAGGAAGATAACAAGCAGCTGCTGCTATATTGGCTCTTTGGATAACAACAGCCCCATCGTGCAAAGGCGTATTTGGAATAAAAATATTGATTAGCAATTCGGAAGATATCTTTGAATTTAAGGAAATGCCTGTTTCAATATAATCACTCATACCTGTTTCTCTTTCAATCGATATAAGTGCTCCAATTCTTCGTTTTGCCATATAGTCAACGGCTTTAACAATCGCTTCAATCACATTTTCCTGGATCTCTTCTTCCTGCATACCGCCTCTGGAGAAGAATTTCCCGCGTCCTAATTGCTCAAGGGCCCGCCTTAACTCCGGCTGGAATATAATGATAATGGCCAATGCCCCCCAATAGATGACCTGCTCCATCATCCAGCCTAATGTTTGCAGTTGAAAATAATCACTTAATAGTTTGACAATAAGAATGACAAAGATTCCTTTTAACAGTTGTACTGCCTTTGTCCCTCTAATAATCATGATTAATTTATAGATGACATACCACACAAGGAGAATGTCTACTGTATTCGCTAAATATTTTAAAAAATGGAAATCTGCTAACGACATTTTCCTTCCTCCAAAGTATATATTTCAAAAGTATCCTAATTGTTTATAAGAAGTTGTTCAAAAAGTCTAGGAAAACAAGCTTGCAAATCTCTTCATTATGTCGTCTCTGCAATGCTCCACTGCGCTCTGGGATTATGAATTCCGTACCTTAACCTTCACCGCTCTGATTTTCCTTTTTTTTGAACACCATTTATAACCTACAATTAACATATTATATCATATTTCGTTCTAGTACCAATTTAGAGGCACTAGCAAGTAATCATGTTGTAAAAATAAAGACCTTCCTTATTATATGCCTTTTTTTCTTAAAAACAAATAATTAACTGTTTATTCTTCATTAGAAACAAGCAATGGTAGACGCTAACACCATTCAGGCGAAGTTCCGTACCTTTTCTCATAAAGAAAAGCTCCCTACAATTAAAATGCAGGGAGACTATTTTTTTCCTTTTGATTATCACCATTAAAAACGTCGATAATATCGGAAAAAGTATTTTTCATGTGATACCATAACCAGTCAAATACTTCATTTACCTCTTTTATTTCTCCAGTTACTTGGTCAGCTGATGCCATGTATTTTTTACCATTTATTACTGTTACATTCCCATCAACTTGTCCTTCGATTTTTATATTACCATTCCGAACGGTAATATCACCTTTCACTACTTTCCCTTCTGGAACAATCGCTGTATCATTTTGCACAACTAAGTTCTCTTTTTTAGAAACAGAAAATTGATGATCCTCGTTCCATGCAGATAATAAGCTGGAAACCATTAATATGATAAATAAGGATGCCGCAGCAAAAAGCGGATGGTGTCTTACCCACCTTTTGAACGTTGCCCTTTTTTGTTCTTTTGGCAGCTTTGCCATCACTTTTTCCGTAAAATGAACTGGTGCATGTATATGTGATGTGCTTTGGACTAAGGCGATTGTTTTCTTTAATTCATGAAAATGCGTGGAACAGTCATTACATTCCTGCAAATGTTTTTTCAATTCTTCTTTATGGCTGAAATCCATTTCATCATCGAGATATTCATGCATATATTCAATAATTCTTGTTGGACAAGTCAATACATTTCACCTTCTTTATCAGACATACCGTAATTGTTTTCTTAATGCTTCTCTTCCTCTGTGAATGCGTGTTTTTACTGTTCCTAAAGGAAGCTCTAAAATTTCACTTATCTCGTTTAAAGAAAGCTCCTCGATATATTTTAATACAATAACCGCTCGATACTTCTCTGGTAGTTTCGATATTTCCCGCTGTATCAATGCTTGCAATTCTAGACTTTCGACATCTTCCTCTGGCAGTCTTGTATTAGCTGCTAATTGGGAATACATATTTAACCCTTCTGTACCTGGAACTTCTGCATCAAGATAATAATCCGGCTTTTTCTTTCTTATACGATCTATACAAAGATTTGTAGCAATCCGATATAGCCATGTCGAAAACTTTAATTCTATGTTAAACCTGCTTATATTAACATATGCGCGAATAAAGGCTTCCTGTGCCATATCTTCTGCTTCATGACGATTTCCAAGCATTCGAAAACAGATCTGAAATACCTTGTCTTTGTAAATTTCTATAATTTCGCCAAAGGCATTCTGATCCCCTTTTAATACTTGTTTAATCCTTTTTTTTACTATGGCTTCCATCTATTTTACCTCCGCTCTAAATGCGGCTAATCGATAATACGTATCGATAGCGGAAAAGGTTTCACTTTTTTTCATCACTGTTTTTAAAAATTTTTATGTTTTTTAATAAGTTGTATTTTCTCCCCAATAGAGAAAATTTTAAAAAATATATGTATTTTTCACTTTTTTGATAGACTTGATATTATTTTAACAAATTATGACACAATTTGTTAAAATAATTTTATTTTTAGTTATAAAAAAACGAATATTATGGTAAAATCAAGAAAATCGACATATAGAGGTTGTTCAAAAAGTTCAGGAAAAATAGCTGTCGAATTTCTGCGTCAGTTTGTTATCTGCTTCTCGTATTAACACAGGATCTTCAATTAAAAAACGCTCACGTCCTGTGAGCAACATTGAAGCCGCCATATCCTGTGAAAGTCCAGTGCACTAAGCTACACTTCCTTGAACTCCTCGACTATTTTTGTCCTCCTTTTTGAACACTCACTTATTAAAAATAATGAACGGATTGAGGGGGAAGCTTATGTCTGAAAAGAAATTGCTCCAGGATATTGAAGAACATCGTGAGAAACTGATCTATCTTGCAAATCACACGTCCTTTTCGCATCCAAGAGTTATTAACATAAGCACCGAGTTAGATGAATTATTAAATAAATACAACAGTTTTCTACTTTCTAAATATAATAAAGCAAAAAATTAAATAGGATCATTTTACTAACTTCAGAAAAGGTATCCAAAAAAGAGCTTAAGCGTTACTATCATGTACGATAATCATTACAATTAACATACAAATAAGATCGTACACAGATTCCCTTTTTTTAGGATACCTTCTTATTAAGGTGTTATAAAAGCTTTCCCCCAAACATAAAAGCCAAAAGCAACCGCCACCATAGCGGTTTTATTTCGGTCATCCAAAATCGGGTTACCCTCTACAAATTTCCCCGCAGAGAAGTTTCCGCTGTACGATAAACCGTTACTTCGATGCCTTTGTAT
Organism: Niallia sp. 01092; assembly: GCF_052318935.1. Lineage (NCBI taxonomy): Bacteria > Bacillati > Bacillota > Bacilli > Caryophanales > Bacillaceae > Niallia > Niallia sp. 01092. Next base: position 8,699 of record NZ_JBQRKO010000043.1, read on the forward strand.
ATAAAGGCTGTTTTCGTATAGAATGTTGCTTTTAAACTCGCAGCCTGAATACACTTCGCTTTCCGCGGGCGAGCGTCGAGCCTCCTCGTCGCATACGCTCCTGTGGGGTCTCGTCTTTCTCGTATTCCCACAGGAGTCTACGTGTATTCAGTCTGCTGAGTACTTCTTCTCCCATTTTCTTACGTAAAAACCAACAATCTGTGAGAAAACAGCATATATAAAAAAACCAAGCACAAAAGTGCTTGGTTTTTTTATGGATGAGCCATGGAGGATTCGAACCTCCGACCCTCTGATTAAAAGTCAGATGCTCTACCAACTGAGCTAATGGCTCTTGGCTGGGCTAGCTGGATTCGAACCAACGAGTGACGGAGTCAAAGTCCGTTGCCTTACCGCTTGGCTATAGCCCAACAAAAAAATAAAAGGACATATCTATGTTGTCCAATTTTTAAATGGTGGAGGGGGACGGATTCGAACCGCCGAACCCGAAGGAGCGGATTTACAGTCCGCCGCGTTTAGCCACTTCGCTACCCCTCCGATATTAAAAATCATTTTAATATTCCATAATGGTGCCGGCGAGAGGACTTGAACCCCCAACCTACTGATTACAAGTCAGTTGCTCTACCAATTGAGCTACACCGGCAATATAATTTAGTATCTCTTCTTAAAAGAAGTTTATTCATGTTGTGATTACTTATTATTTTATGATAAAATCGATAAGGCGATTTTTTTGTCATAAATAATTATGGTGGAGGATGACGGGATCGAACCGCCGACCCTCTGCTTGTAAGGCAGATGCTCTCCCAGCTGAGCTAATCCTCCATTTGGTGACCCATACGGGATTCGAACCCGTGTTACCGCCGTGAAAGGGCGGTGTCTTAACCGCTTGACCAATGGGCCGTATTTACTTTTTTGTTGTTGTCCCAACTGACAAGATTTATTATATAAAAAAGAAATAGGTTTGTAAAGCAAAAATAAAAAGTTTAAATTTTCAGATTTAATAAGAAATAATTCCCTTTTTCTGTATAAAAACATAGCATCCTTCATCCATTTGGCACAAGCCTTTCCCCTAAATGGGGGTTATCTAACTTAATCGAAATAATGCTGTATGCAGCCTGCTTACACCTTTTTTAATCTCCTCTTTTGCTAAATGTCCATAACCTATAATCAATTGATTAGAATACGTTCCTTTTTCTATAAAATGCGCTTCCACTGGGTACACTTTTACTCCTAGTTTTCCAGCCTCCTCAACAAGTTCTTTTACTCGAAGCAACTGCTTAAATTCAACAATTAGATGCAGCCCCGTCGAATAACCGAAAATATTAATTTCATTTGCGAAGGTTGATTTTAATTCATGGATTAGGACATCTCTGCGATATTTATAAATTTTTTTCATTTTCCTAATATGCCGTTCTAAATACCCCTCTGAAATAAATTGAGCTAAGACAAGCTGATCTAATGAAGGATTATGTAAATCAGTCAACCATTTTAATCTTCTACATTTTTCTATCAAACACGGCGGCAACACTAAATATCCTATTCTAAGAGCAGGGGATAAAATTTTACTAAATGATCCTACATATATTACACGCTCTGGCTCCAACCCCTGTAAAGAGCTTATCGGCATACTTTCATAGCGAAATTCACTGTCATAATCATCCTCAACAAGATAACATTTTTTATTCCGCGCATACTGCACGAGTTGAATTCTTCTTTGAATCGATAAAGTCCCCCCTAAAGGAAACTGATGAGAAGGAGTTGTAAAAATAAGCTTTGGACTTTTATTCACAGGCAGCATAGACGTCATTATCCCATGATTATCAACTGGTACTGGACAAATGGAAGCACCGGTATTTTTAAAAATCGTTTGAATATCATTGGTGATAGGGTCTTCCATGAGCACATCATCACCAGGGGATAATATTAGCTTGGAGACAAGGGTTAAAGCTTGGACTGCTCCTGAAGTAATCACAATTTGTTCCGGGTCACAAAAAACTCCTCTTGTTTTTTGCAAATATCGTACCAAAATTACTCTTAATTCCGGACGTCCTTCCGGAACATCATAGCCAAACGTTGAAGAATTAATATCATTCCATACTATATGCGCTAACTTTAACCATGTTTTACGAGGAAATAAATCTAATGCTGGTATTCCGGATCGGAAATCGATACTATCAACCGAATCCTTGGAATGTTCCTTTAAAGTTGAAAAGTGTGGTATTTGCTTATGCTGTTCTAAATACGTTCCTTCAGCAACATATGTACCTGAACCTCTCCGTGCTATTAAATACCCTTCAGCAAGCATTGCTCGTACGCTTCTAAAATAACATTTCTTGAAACTTTTAACTCAGAAGAAACTTCTCTCGTTGATGGCAATTTATCTCCTGATGATAGTTGTCCATTTAAAATTTTTTCTCTTATTTGCTGATAAACCTGTCGAATCAAAGGAATATCAGATGACCGATTAATAGATATCCAAAACATGTATCTTCCTTTCCGCCCAAATGGCACCATAAAAATAGGGTCAAGGTGGTGCTAATATCCATGATTTTAACATGTTAAGGTAATAACAGAAAGTTCTAAACACCCTGAAGATTACAAGCACTACATGCTTCAGCGGCGTTCTTTAAAAAGATGCTAAGAACGAATTATCGTAAAGCTTGAACTATTAAATCAGCAAAGGGGATAGTAACATGAAAAACAATATGAAAGCCTATTTATCAATGACCATTGCAATGACAACGGTCGGCAGTTCTTTTGTCGTTGGCAAATTAATAGTAGAGAGCTTCCCTATCTATTTAGCATCTGCTATTCGCTACGGCATAGCAGCAGCCATATTACTGTTGCTACTTTATATAACCGAGAAACCATTTCCGAAAATTAAACCTAAATACATTTTTTCATTGGTTCTCCTATCGTTGACTGGTGTATTTGGCTTTAGTGTTTTGCTTTTGTATGGGTTGCAATACACATCTGCAACAGAGAGCGGCATCATCACTAGCACAAGCCCTATGGTGATTTCTCTCATCTCCTTTTTCTTCTTAAAAGAACGGCTCTCACGGTCTCAATGGCTCGCCATTCTACTAGCTGTCTGTGGCATTTCACTCATTCATTTGCTCAGCAGCAATACGCAAGCGATTAACCATGAAGTTCCGAATTGGATAGGAACTCTATTAATTTTTGGTGCCCTTATTGGCGAGTCCTTATTTACTATTATCGCAAAAGTACTATCGGACAAACTATCACCACTCGCTATAGCTACTTTTGCTACTATTATAGGTTTTGTTCTATTTTTGCCTTTTGCAATCTATGACGCACTATCCTTCGATTTCTCACAGCCAACCTTTGCGGACTGGATATACATTATTTATTACGCGTTAATTGTTACAGTTATTGGATTTGTATTTTGGTACTACGGAGTGTCAAAGGTTCCAGTTAGTACATCTGCAGTGTTCACTGGTGTAATCGCCAACTCTGCACTGCTTCTGTCCTATCTGTTTCTTCACGAAACTTTTCAATGGGGACATTTAATCGGTGTATTATTTGTTTTCATAGGGATTATTATGATAACTCGACAACCGATTACAGGATGTTTAGATAATAAATAAAGATTCTCTAGCTTGTCATGAGCTATTGGGGCAAAAAATAAATCGGTCAATTGTTTGGTCAGTTTAACGAAATTTTAAGCATAAAAAAGCCATCTCTCAATTAAGAGAAATGGCTTTATATCAATGCTTTTATTTAAGCTTCCAACCGGGCTCGAACCGGTGACCTCTTCCTTACCATGGAAGTGCTCTACCTGCTGAGCTATGGAAGCACTTTGCTAACATATCAAAAAAATTCTTCTATAAATAAAAATGGCTCCGCAGGTAGGATTCGAACCTACGACCGTTCGGTTAACAGCCGAATGCTCTACCACTGAGCTACTGCGGAATAGTTTAAAAATATG
>NZ_JBQRKO010000044.1:0-12086 GCF_052318935.1 Niallia sp. 01092
AGAAGATCATGACCAAATTTTTGCTTATGTAAGATCGTTAGGCAATGAAAAGCTGCTTGTGGTATGCAACTATTATGAACAAAATACAACATTCATTTTGCCTGAATCTATTACATTTAACGAGAAAGAGCTGTTAATCAGCAATTATCATACGGACGAATCGGAAGAGATTAAAGAAATAAATCTTCGTCCGTATGAAGCAAGAGTGTATAAATTAAGTTAAAGAGACAAGGGTATAGTGTTTTAAATAAAGGCTGTTTGCGTATAGATTGTTGCTTTTAAACTCGCAGCCTGCATACACTTCGTCCGTTTAGCGAGCGTCGAGCCTCCTCGTCGCATACGCTCCTGTGGGGTCTCGTCTTTCTCGCATTCCCACAGGAGTCTACGTGTATGCAGGCTGCTAAGAAACGCTTTTCCAAATGTATTATTGTAAAAAACAACAAACTTTGAGAAAACAGCCTAAATAAATGATAATTTTCGTCTAGTATAAAACATGCGACATAGGCAATAGTGAAAAATACTCGCTATGAAGATACCCTATCATTTATCAATGGAGAATATTTTTAATAAAGGTGTACCATTTTTGGTACATCTTTTTGGTGTTTAGTGTCTTATTTACCATAAGTTTAAGCTTATACGGAAAGAAGTTAGTATACTATATATAATAGATCAATAAAGTTCTTACTTTTTTTCTGGTATTTTTGTTGCTAGTGTAGTATTTTTAACAAGATAATATGGAGGGATATATATGATAAAGAAAATATTATTTGACTTGCATACACATCATGATAGATGCGGTCATGCAACTGGAAAGATTGAGGATTATATAAAGGCGGCAATTGATAAGGGACTTCATTATATCGGCATTTCTGATCATTCTCCGCTTTTTTACAGTGACAAAGATCAAATGTGGCCAGGGTATGCAATGGCAAAAAGTGAACTTGGAAATTATGTAAAAGAAGTTTTGGAACTTAAGGAAGCTTATAAAGACAAAATTCATGTATTGCTCAGCATGGAAAGTGATTATTTTCCAGATCATTTCGAACTATATCAAAAAAGCTATCAAAATTATCCTTTTGATTATTTAATAGGTTCCGTCCATTTTGTAAATGGAGTAAGCATATTTGATCGTAAACAATGGGATGGTTTAAATGAAGTAGAACGTATTGAACTGAAGGATAACTATTATAAGCTTATTCAAGAATCAGCAAGATGTGGTATGTTTCAAGTGCTTGCCCACGTTGATGCGATGAAAGGATACTATCCAGAATTTTCGAAGATTGAGACACCAATTATTGAAGAAACACTTAAAGTTATTAGTGAAGAAGGCGTTGCAATTGAAATTAATACATCTGGTAAAACAAAAGACTGTGGAGGATGGTATCCTTCAAACGAAATTTTAGAACGTGCCTTATATTATGGTGTTGATATTTCCTTTGGATCAGATGCCCATACACATGAGCGAATTGGAGAAGATTATCATGATGTTCAGAAGAAGTTAAAGGAAATCGGTTTTAAAGAAATGGTGTTTTACGTAGAAAAGAAAAGACAGTCAATCCCTTTATAATAGAGCACAGTTGATAATAAATAGTGATATTAAAAAAAAAGAAGGGTGAGAATTTATAGTAACCTAACTTTATACCACTTTCTTTAAGTTTAGCTCGATTTCAAAAACAAGCAATATCTATTTTAAGACTAAAAGAGAGAAACTATTAGCCTTACCTAATGTCCTAATTTGCTAAATGAAAAATTAATTATCTTATAATTTAAAAAAGCTGTCAGGTTTTATGACAAAAGTATAGACGTACATTAACTATTAATTTAATATTAAGAAAAGTTAATAGATTCACAGATTATTTGAAAAACGTTTTTCCGTTATGTGATGGGATGAACGTTTTGGATAAGCAAAGCAAGATATTTATTTTTGAACAGAAAAACGTTTTTCTATATGTAATGGGATAAACGTTTTTGGATAAGCAAAGTAAGATATTATTTTTGAACAGAAAAACGTTTTTCTATATGTAATGGGATGAACGTTTTGGATAAGCAAAGCAAGATATTTATTTTTGAACAGAAAAACGTTTTTCTGTATGTAATGGGATAAACGTTTTGGATAAGCAAAGCAAGATATTTATTTTTGAACAGAAAAACGTTTTTCTATATGTAATGGGATAAACGTTTTTGGATAAGCAAAGTAAGATATTATTTTTGAACAGAAAAACGTTTTTCCATTATGTAATGGGATGAACGTTTCTGGATAAGCAAAAACAAGATACTATTTTTTTGAACAGAAAAACGTTTTTCTATTATGAAAATAGGATAAATGTTTTCATATTAAGCAAAGAAGATACTATTTTTTTGAACAAAAAAACGTTTTTCCATTATATAATAGGATGAACGATTCTGGACAAGTAAAGAAGATACTATTTTTTTTGAATAGAAAAACGTTTTTCTAAACCAGATCAATTATATCTACAATGGTAAAGGGTGAGGTAATGAAAATAACAATTAAGGATGTGGCAAGGAAAGCGAACGTTTCCATTTCTACGGTCTCAAATGTTATTAATAAAAGCAAAAGGGTAAGTCCAGAGGTAAGTGAAAGAGTGTTAAAAGTAGTTAATGAGCTTGGTTTTAGTCCTAATGTGATTGCGCGCAGTTTAATTAAGAAAGAAAGTTTGTCGATTGGTGTTCTAATTCCAAGTATTGAAAATACATTTACTTCTATTTTTGTAAGAGTAATTGAAAAAGAACTTTTTAAACATAATTATTCGACATTACTTTGCAATACGGAGCTTGATATGGATATCGAGTTGCATTATTTAAAGTTGATGAAAGAAAAGTATGTAGATGGAGTCGTACTGCTAACTTCTAATTTGCAGCAAATGCATATCGATTTTTTTGAGGAAAATTCTATTCCTGTTATATTAGCAAGCCTTACCGACAAGAATGGCAAATTTTCCTCCATTAATATTGATGATTATCAGGCCGCTTATGATGCAACCGAGTATTTAATTAAATTGGGGCATCGAAAAATAGCATGGTTCGGTGGTGCTTTGAATCATGAACATTCTAGTAGTAGGTTTGAAGGATATAAACAAGCATTTGCTGATTATGAAATTGTATATGAAAAAAATGTTTTTTTTAATGAAGAATATCAAATTAAATCAGGCTATGAGAGAGGTATGGAAATTTTCAGGAAGCCAAACTGCCCTACTGCTGTATTATGCATTAGCGATGTGATTGCTATAGGAGCCATTCAAGCAGCAGAAGAATGCGGACTTCGAATTCCAGAAGATATTTCGATTATGGGGTTTGATGATATTCCAATTTCGGGTGCTTATCGACCTGGAATCACGACTGTTCGACAACCGGTCTATGATTTGGGAGTTCAGGCAGCGCAAATGCTGTTACAACAAATTAAGGAAAAAGAAAGCTATAAAAAAGAAGCAAGAATTCTTCCGCACGAAATAATAATACGAGGCAGTTGTAAAAATATTTAAAACGGTGAATAAAGAATGACTAGTCATTCTTTATTCAATATAATTCGAATATTCAAAATAAATAGATTGATAATATTTTTTTGAACAGAAAAACGTTTTTCTATTGTGGAAATAGGAAGAACGTTTCTAGCCAAGTGAAGAAATTAAAAAGGGGGTGTTCATTCAGTTTATCTATCCGTTTGAACTATTCATTGTTCCATTAAACCTGAAAAAAATTAAAGGAGTAGGATAAAAATGAAAAAAATACTAAAAATGTCGTCAATAACAATGATCATTCTGCTTTTACTTGTGGCTTGTAATAAACCTAACTCATCTGATCAATCGGGGACAAATACAACTGATGGAAAAGATACAGCAACATCAACCGAATTAAAGCCAGAGCCTGGTGCTGAATTGCTTTTTTGGACGATGAAAGATCCATTGGTTGAGTCAGCAGTGAAAGAATTTGAAGAGAAATACAACATAAAAGTAAAAGTGGAAGAAGTACAAACTTGGGATACTGCAGACCGGGTGAAAACAGATGGACCTGCGGGAATTGCAGCTGATGTAATTGGTATGGTATCCGACAATTTAGGATCTACTGTGGACTCTGGCGTTGTATTGCCTAACGATTATTTTGAAAAAGAAACAAGAAAAAATAGTAGTAAAGTTGCTTTAGATGCCTCTTCTTATAAAGGAGTACTTTATGGTTATCCTCGAGATGTTTATACTTATTCGCTATACGTTAATAAAGATTTGGTGAAAGATGCAAAATTAGAAACATGGGATGATATTAAAGCTTTTGCTAAGCAATATAATAACGTCTCAAAAAATCAGTTTGGGTTTATGTATGATGCAAAAAGTTGGTACTTTAATTCTTCTTTTATTTTAGGATATGATGGTTATATTTTTGGGGAAAATGGTACTGACGTAAATGACATTGGTATTAATAGTGCTGGTGCAGTTAAAGGGATGGAGTTCTATCATTCTCTAAAAGAAATATTACCACTTAAGTTGCAAGATATCAGTAACGATGTCAGATTACATCTGTGGGAACAGGGGAAACTAGCGATAAACATGGACGCTACTTGGAATCTTGGTCCTAATAAAAAAATGCCATTTGAGGTTGAAGTTCTTCCGTTGCCAGAGATGTCTGATGGCAAAGCACCAGTAGCTCTAGTAGGTAGTACAGGTTATTATGTGACTTCGTATACTAAATATCCAAATGCTTCAAGGCTATTTGCGAACTTTCTTACTTCTAAGGAGAAACTAGGAGAACTTTATGAATCCACAGGAAGAATTCCAGCACTTAATGGATTTGAGAATGAGGAAAAGTATAAAAATGATCAAATGCTGCAGGGATTCCTAACTCAAATTAATAATGGTGCTGCACTACCAAATGTTCCGGAAATGAGTAACTATTGGAAAAGTTTAGAATCGGCTACTATGGAAATTTGGGATAATGATGCAGAAGTTAAAAAGACGTTGGATAACGCTGCAGAAAATATGAAAAGCGGAATTAAGACAAGTAAGTAAAAATAGCTCGGATAAATGATATTCATTAAATTAAACTAGGTACTTTAGCTTTAGCAGTGTAACAGCAATTTATTTTTAATAAATTATTAAATAGTTTGTGAAATAGCCATAAGTTGGAGTGATAAATGCCAACTTATGGTGACCTCACTATTTATCATTAATGGGGGTTATAGACCATGGCAGGATTGCGTTTTGAGCATGTGAAGAAAAAATATAAAAATGATGCTTATACAGTTAAGGATTTTCATTTAGAAGTGAAAGATAAAGAGTTTTTAGTACTTGTGGGTCCTTCTGGTTGTGGCAAGTCAACAACCCTTCGAATGATAGCTGGGTTGGAGGATATAACAGAGGGAGACTTTTATATTGGGGATAAACTAGTGAATGATCTTGCTCCAAAAGATCGTGACATTGCGATGGTTTTTCAAAATTATGCTTTGTATCCTCATATGACCGTATTTGAAAATATGGCATTTAGCTTAAAACTGCGAAAAGTGCCAAAGAAAGAAATTGAAAAGCAAGTCCATGAAGCAGCAAAAATCTTAGATTTAGACCATCTTTTAAAACGCAAGCCTAAAGCTCTTTCAGGTGGGCAAAGACAGCGGGTTGCTTTAGGACGCGCTATCGTTCGGAATCCACAAGTATTCTTAATGGATGAGCCTTTATCCAATCTAGATGCCAAACTTCGTGTGCAAATGCGTTCAGAAATAAGCAAGCTGCATAAACGTTTGGAAACGACATTTGTGTATGTGACACATGACCAAACGGAAGCAATGACTATGGGAGATAGAATTGTTGTTATGTATAACGGAGAAATACAACAAGTAGCAACACCAACTGACATATATGATTTCCCTGTTAATAAATATGTTGCAGGGTTTATAGGATCACCTGCAATGAATTTTATAGAGGGAAAGATTATAGAAGAGGGCTCGAATCTTTATTTTAGTACGCAGGGAGTCAAGGTCCAAGTTTCTAAAAAAGATGACTACATCCTTCGCTCGAAAGGATATGCTGGCCAAGAAGTGATCCTAGGAATCAGACCTGAAGACTTCTATATTGAAGCAATTAATATAGATACTTATGAAGAGTTATCGGCAGAAATTGAAGTAGTGGAAAATATGGGATCAGAGCTGTATTTATATGTTAAAAATAACTCTATTCCTCTAACTGCAAAGGTGAAAAATAAAGGGGAATACAACAGTGGTGATCATATCACATTGGCCATTGATATGAATAAATGCCATTACTTCGATATGGAAACGGAAAAAGCAATAAGATAAAGAAAGCACTGTGTATATTCAATTAAAAAAATTCGGGGTTTTTAAACTCATATTCTATTAAGTAATAACAGTACTTTTCTAATTTAGAAAAACAGGAGTTGAATCTTCATGCTTGAAAATGTAATTAAGTTTACCAAACTATCTAATAACTCCTATAGAAGGAATGCATCGATTTTATCCATTTTAATGATGGGACTAGGTCAAGTATATAACAAGCAGTATATAAAAGGAATATTTCTTCTTGCCATTCATGCCTTTAGTATATATACAGCCATATATCGTCTTCCTTATGCAGTTTGGGGTTTAATAACTTTAGGAGAAAAAAAGACGCAAATGGAAAAAGTCGGGGGTATATATCAAATGGTAATGGGAGACCATTCCATTTTGTTAATGGTTGAAGGCCTTATTACTCTCTTTATTTTTTGTATTATCGTATGTATATATATTCTAAATATTAAAGATGCGTATATAGTAGGAAAAAGTCGGGAAGAGGGAATAAAGCCTAATACGTTTGTTCAAACAATAAGATATATAACAGAATACAGATTTCCGCAAATTATCTTATCGGTTCCTATGCTTGGTGTATTTTTCTTTACTGTATTGCCAATCATTTTTATGATTTTACTCGCATTTACTAATTATACAAGGGAAAATATGCCGCCTGCTCATTTGGTTGATTGGCAGGGATTTAAGACATTTCTCGATATCTTTAAAATAAAGGCATGGAGTCATACATTCTATGGTGTGATGATCTGGACGTTTATATGGGCTGTTTTTGCGACTCTTTTTCCTTTCATCGGTGGGTTTGGGATTGCGTTGTTAGTTCAGAAAAAGGTGATTAAGTTTAAAAAGGTGTGGCGCACCATTTTTATCCTTCCATTTGCTATTCCTATGTTTGTATCCGTACTTATTTTCCGAAATATGTTTAACGGACAATTTGGTCCTATTAATCAGTATTTAGGGTATCTGGGTATTTCGAAAGTACCTTGGTTAACAGATGTTATGTGGGCAAAGTTTACGGTTGTGTTAGTGAATTTTTGGTTGACCTTTCCGATCAGCATGTTAATGATTATAGGGATTTTGACGACTATTTCAGCAGAATTATATGAAGCAGCAGATATAGATGGTGCAAATGGATTTCAAAAGCTTCGTTTAATTACGTATCCTATAGTTATGAAAACAATGGCTCCTTTACTTGTTGTTACCTTTGCTCAGAATATAAATAATTTCAATGTTATTTATTTGTTAACAAATGGAAATCCAGCAATTGGAGATTATAAATTTGCAGGGGGCACAGATATCTTACTAACATGGCTTTACAAGCTTTCCGTGGAGCAGGGGCAATATAATTTTGCTTCCGTTATTGGAATATTTATTTTTATCATGTTATCAATTTTTACTATTTATAGAATAAAGAAAACAAAATCGTTTAAAGAGGAGGATATACACTGATGAATAAAACGAAATCATTTCTGGATATCTCTTTTAGCTATATAACTTTAATCATCGTTGCTGTCATTTGTATTTATCCTGCCTTATGGGTAATATTGTCTTCTTTTCGTCCAGGAACGTCATTGTTCAGTGAAACTTTGATTCCTGCTCATTTTACGTTTGATCACTATGCAACACTTTTTAAACAATATCCATTTGGACAGTGGTATTACAATACAATTAAGATTTCGTTAATAAGCACATTTTTCGGTACCCTTTTTACATTGATAACAGGATATGTATTTTCTGTTTTTCATTTTAGTGGTAGGAAAAACTTAATGAATACTTTGCTTGTTTTACATGTATTTCCAGGTTTTATGAGTATGATTGCTATCTATATATTGCTTAGCCAGATGAATCTTCTGAATACTCATACTGCACTCATATGTGTTTATGTGGCAGGAGCACCGCTTTGGTTTCTATTCTCGAAAACTTATTTTGACACCATGCCAAAAAGTGTTATTGAAGCTGCCAGAATAGATGGAGCCGGTCATTTAAGGATTTTCACTCAAATTATTTTGCCAATGTCAAAACCATTAATTGTATTTACCTCCCTTATGACATTTAATACAGCATTTACGGATTTTATTTTTTCAAAGCTAATTTTACGTTCCCCCGAACAAAAAACGCTTGCTGTTGGTTTGTTTGATATGATTAATGATAAAGTTGCAGGTCAGCTTCCCTTTACATTATTTGCGGCAGGCTGTGTTATGGTTGCCTTGCCTGTAACATTATTGTTTATGTTCATGCAGCGATACTTGATAGATGGGCTAACAGCTGGGGCTGATAAGGGATAAAAAATCTAGAAAATCAATATTATATGTTTAAAAGCGCGCAAGCCATATCACATCAAATAAAAGAGGGAAAAGATTAATGATGAATGATATAAAAAAACAAGAGCAACATACTACTAAAATTGCAATTATTGGAGGAACATAACGTAAAAGTGCAATATTGGATTCCGGTCTACTGGAAGAAAAACCTTTTACTATCGAGACTCCTGTAGGGAGATCGCCTGAAATCTGGTATGGAAGTTCGAAAAACACACCATTTTATTATTTTTCATGATCATGGCAGTGGCAAGTTTGTAGAGACTTGGGCTGCTTTATATCAATTGGGAGTGAAGGAAGTGATTGGGGGGCGACTGCGGGTGGTATCAATCCAGCAATGAAGACTCGTGATTTTGTTGTTCCTAATGATTTTATTGATTTTAATTTCGAACGTCCTCGCTCACTTCCGCATGCTATCTTTAATGAAGAGGGATTAATTTTGCCGCGATATACACCTGCAACTGATCCATATCTTGAAGAAATACTTCTTAGCGAGACTAAGAGGCGCTTGGAACAGGATAGTGCTTTTAGCTGATATCAATGTACATAAGGGTGGCGTCGTGGTACAGGCCGCGGGAGGTCGCTTTGAAACACCTGCTGAGATTAGGATGTTCCAGCAAATGGGCGGTGATTTAGTAACAATGTGCATTGGTACCGAAATAGCATATGCACGAATGGCAGGCATTCATTATTCTTGTTTGGTTATTATATCCAATCCAGCTGAAGGGCTAGGAGAGTGGAAGTTTGATAGTCTTTTAGATATTTATCAGACATTGAATAAGGTGTCACTAGATATTATCGTTGCTTCGTTGCCTCATATCTTTAATTTGGAAGGGAAGCCCCGTATTGGGGAAGGGTTGCGTATCCATCCCTAAAAAACTATAGGGGATAAGCACCGGGGAGTCATTTTTAAATAGAAAAACGTTTTTCTGTATTTGGATAACAATGGTCAAATTTCAACATCTCATCTTTATGAAGTTAAAGGTAAATATTAGGAAGGAAATGGTTGCAACATTTCTATTTGGAGGGTTATTATGCAGCGAGATATAAAAAAAATCATTTCACAAATGACTTTAGAAGAAAAAGCGAGCTTATGCTCTGGATTGGATTTTTGGAAATTGAAGGGGATTGAGCGATTAGGAATTCCTTCGATTATGGTAACAGATGGTCCACATGGACTTAGAAAGCAAAAAGAAGGAGCGGATCATTTAGGGTTATTTGATAGTGTTCCGGCAACTTGTTTTCCATCTGCTGTCGGGCTGGCAAGTTCTTGGAATAGAAACTTGATTGAACAAGTAGGAATAGCATTAGGAGTGGAAGCCCAGGCAGAAGATGTAGCTGTTCTTCTTGGACCAGGCGTAAATATTAAACGATCCCCTCTTTGTGGAAGAAATTTTGAATATTTTTCAGAAGATCCTTATCTATCATCTGAAATGGCGGCACATCATATTAAAGGTGTTCAAAGTCAGGGTGTTGGGACGTCATTAAAACACTTTGCAGTGAATAATCAGGAGCACCGAAGAATGTCAACGGATGCAGTTGTAGATGAAAGAACGTTGCGGGAAATTTATTTAGCTAGTTTTGAAGGAGCTGTTAAGCAGTCTCAGCCATGGACGGTTATGTCGGCATATAATAAGGTAAACGGAACATTCGCTTCGGAAAATAAAACATTATTAAATGATATTTTGAAAGAGGAATGGGGCTTTGAAGGGTTTGTTATTTCCGATTGGGGAGCTGTTAATGAGCTTGTTGACGGAATAGCTGCTGGTTTGGAGCTTGAAATGCCATCAAGTGGTGGAATTGGTGAACAAAAAATTGCGGATGCTGTAAAGAGTGGCAAACTATCGAAAGAAAAATTGGAACTTGCTGTAGAGAGAATGCTGCGAATTATATTTAGAGCAATGGATCATAAAAAAGAAGATGCTATCTACGATAAAGAAGCTCACCACCAACTTGCACGGGAAGCTGCAAAAGAATGTATGGTGCTGTTAAAAAATGAAGATTGCATTCTGCCGTTGAAAAAAGAAGGCACTATAGCTGTGATTGGAGAATTTGCCAAAAAACCAAGATTCCAAGGGGGCGGAAGTTCTAATATAAAGCCAACAAAGCTAGAAAATATTCTAGATGAAATTTATAGTATTGCTGGCAATAATACAAATGTATTATATGCTGACGGCTATAACCTCAAAAATGATGCTATTGATGAAGCAAAAATTAATGAGGCAAAAGAAACCGCAGCTAAAGCAGATAAAGTGATTCTTTTTGCTGGGCTACCTGATCGTTACGAATCTGAAGGGTATGATCGAGAACATTTGCGTATGCCTGAAAATCACTATAAATTGATTAAAGCTGTAGCAGAAGTTAACAGTAACGTTGTTGTTGTTTTAAGTAATGGCTCTCCAATTGAAATGCCTTGGCTCCCTAATGTAAAGGGAGTGCTTGAAGGTTATTTGGGTGGTCAAGCACTTGGAGGCGCCATTGCTGAGTTACTATTTGGAGAAGCAAATCCAAGTGGAAAATTAGCGGAAACTTTCCCTAAGCAATTAAGTGATAATCCATCTTATCTATATTTTCCTGGTGAAGGAGACCAAGTGGAATATAGAGAAGGCGTTTTTATCGGCTACCGCTACTACGATACAAAAGAAGTAGAACCATTATTTCCATTTGGTTATGGCTTAAGCTATACAACTTTTGAATATAGTGATCTATCGATAAGCAACAAAGAAATTCAGGATACAGATCAAGTAACGGTTAGGGTAAAGGTGAAAAATATTGGTGACAGAGCTGGTAAAGAAGTAGTACAGCTTTATGTAAAAGACATAGAAAGCAATGTGGTTAGACCTGAAAAAGAGCTGAAAGGTTTTGAAAAATTAGAACTCCAGCCAGGTGAAGAAAAACTTGTTACTTTTGTATTAAATAGACGTTCTTTTGCTTATTATCATGATGGAATAAAGGATTGGCATGTAGAAACAGGTGAGTTTGATATACTGGTCGGTAAATCTTCTAGAGATATTGTTCTTAAAGATAAAATTCATGTTCAATCGACTACCTATATAAGTAATCCAATCCATCGAAATTCACTTGTTGGAGACTTACTGGCTAATCCCACATTAGCTCCATTAACACAAAAATTTCTTGTGATAGCAAATGAAAATAATCCATTAGCAGCAGAAGTTGATGAAGAAAACGAGAACGCTGAGATGATGGCAGCCTTAAATAAATATTTGCCATTACGAGCACTAGTTAATTTTAGTGAAGGAGTTTTTTCGGAAGAAATGCTAGAAGAGATGATTACGCAATTAAATGAAGTATTAACAAACGAAAATAAATTGCTTTCACAACAAGTTTGATTATAAAATACAGTATTTTACAATGTTAAATAAGAATCCATTTTGAGAAAAAGAGTGATCAAAAATGGATTCTTATTTATTTCCATAGTTAATTGATAAAACCAATAGATACCATGGCAG
>NZ_JBQRKO010000045.1:0-9650 GCF_052318935.1 Niallia sp. 01092
ATCTGAAAGGTACACAATCTAAAACCGCCACGTCCTGTGGCAACGATTGTGTAATCCACATCCTGTGGACCTCAGCTTTTTCTGTCAATGAGCAAGGGCGTTTCCGCTTTTCTTATTTAATCGTCAAATCTATTGCTTTTAAGTATTGATTGCGGTTTGCTTTGCATCAATTCCTTAAACTTAGTGGATAATTCTGTTCCTGTATACCCTTCTTCTAACAAATAATCAAGCAGCATTTCGGCATAATCTTTACGGTTGCGCTTTAATGTTCCTTCTAAAAGAATACTTACTGTTTGTTCAAAAATTTGGATAGAACGAACTTCTACCTCAAATGGAGCCGGATCGTTCTCTTTTTTTGTAATGACAGCATGAACGAGTATATTTTTTTTCTTTTCATTCGCTTTTTGAAACAAGTCGATATACGTGTGATTCGTATAAAGGTCAATTAGCCAGAGTTTACTTTCTTCTTCTTTATTGATAATTAGTCCATCCAGTAAATCAATCGGAATAATCTTATCATCCATTACCACTTGAATAGAAATTAGTTTAAATGTTTTCACGAAATGCCACCTTCGCTTTTCTTTGTCCAGCTCCAGTGCCTATCGACTATCGTACTTCAGGACTTTTCCCTACGATAAGTCAACATCGATTCGCCATTCGGCTCTTCATGTTTCCTCTATCTCAGTCAAAGTCCCTCCAGTCCGTACGTCGATGATCAAGGCACTTCCGCTTTTCTTATGATAATGAAACTAAATCTTTTAATTCGTCTGTTGAAAGTTCTGTTACCCAGTTTTCATTTTGAATAATTTGTTCATTTAATGATTGTTTCTTTTCTAGCATGGCATCAATCTTTTCTTCCAATGTGCCTGTACAAATCATTTTATGTACATGCACAAATTTAGTTTGTCCGATGCGGTATGCACGGTCGGTTGCTTGATTCTCAACAGCTGGGTTCCACCATCGGTCATAATGAATAACATGATTGGCAGCTGTTAAATTTAATCCGGTTCCTCCTGCTTTTAAGGAAAGAAGAAAAATCGGAAATTCATTTTCTTGAAATTGTTGAATTAATTTGTCTCTTGTTTGTTTTGGTACGCTTCCATTTAAAAATGGTACATCTAGTTGAAACTTCTTCTTCATCATTTGCTGAATCATGGCACCCATATCAATATACTGAGTGAAAATAAGGCAGCTTTCTTTTCGTTCCAAAATCGTTTCCATCAATTCAGCCAGCTTTTCCATCTTTACGGAACGCTCCAAAAGATTGCTTGGCTTCTCCTCTTTTAAATAAAGAGCAGGATGGTTGCATAGTTGTTTTAATCTGCTTAACATTTGCAAGACAAGCCCTTTTCTTTCCATGCCGCTTAATTGGTCAATTTTTGCAAAAGTATCATGAATTAACTGTTCATACAAGGCTGCTTGTTCAGCTGTTAATGGGCAGTATTCTTTTTGTTCCAACTTATCCGGCAGGTTTAAAGCTACTTCTTCATCCTTTTTAGTTCTTCTTAATAAAAACGGTCGAATCATGTTTTGCAGTCGTTGGATTTGTTCTACTTTCTCTTCTTTTTCGATCGGGATCACATATCTTTTTTGGAATTGACCAAGACTTCCTAAATAGCCGTGGTTGGTAAAGTCAAAGATAGACCAAAGCTCGTTTAAGCGATTTTCCATTGGTGTTCCGGATAAAGCAATATAATGATTTCCTTTTAGTTTACGAACGGCCCGTGACTGCTTTGTTTGCGCATTTTTTATGTTTTGTGCTTCATCGATAGAAATAGAACTCCAAGTGATTTGTTCAAATTGTTCTATATCAATATGGGATAAACCATACGATGTCAGGACGACATCACTGTCCATTGCTTTTTGTAAAAACTGCTCCTCTTTCAGTCGATTTGATCCGTAATGAAGATATATAGAAAGGTGAGGAGCAAATCGTTCAATCTCTTTTTGCCAGTTTCCTAAAACAGAGGTCGGACAAATAATAAGAGCCGGAGTTCGGTTGTTTGGTTCCGCTTCTTTTACTTTTAGTAAATACGAGATAAGCTGAACCGTTTTTCCTAGCCCCATATCATCAGCCAGAACCGCACCAAAGCCGTATTTTCTTAAAAATAATAGCCAGCTCATACCGAGTACTTGATAAGGCCTTAATTCTCCCAAAAAGCTAGTTGGGACTTTTTCAAGCGGCAAATTTTTTATTTCTTTTAATTGCTGAATCATCGTTCGCCACTGTTTGTTTAACTCAATTTGGATTTTTGCAAACGTTTTTGGATTTTCTAAGTCCTCTTCCTGCTGTTCCTCTGTCGACATTAATTCCTGTTCAATTAAATCACGAACATGAAGTCCTTCTTGTTCTGCTTTTTTCATTAAATCTTGTATTTGTCGGATAAAAGAGGGGTCTAATTTAATCCAGCGACCTCTGATATAAACTAGGCGCCGTTTTTCTTCCACCATTTTATTAAATTCCTCTTCCGACAGATTGACGCCATTCATGGAAAAACGCCAATTATAATCTAACATTGCTTGGAGGCCAACAAAGGAAGGCCGATGGTTTGTGTTGGAAACTTTTGCTTTTACCTTCATGCTGGCACTTTTCATCGCCTGCCACCAAGAAGGAAGCAAAATATCGACACCAAGAGTAAGCAATGTTTCGCTGGCATCTGTTAGAAACATCCATGCTTCTTCTTCTGTCAGTTGGCTCGTAATCCCTTTCTTCTCTCCTTGCAGCCAAGGAAAAAGGTCTATCCAACGAGCTTGCTCTTCTCTGATAAAAGACTCGAATGCCTGCCATTTTTTCGGCATGTTTCCAAGATCGTAACTTTCGGAGTCGTTCTTTGCTTTCAGAAAAAGATCCAAATTCCATGTTGAAGCCAATTCTGCTGGCTCTTCCAGCTTAATTCCTAGTGTAAAAGGGCAAGGATTATCAGATAAACCCATCCATTCTTGCCATGTTGCTTCTGTAAAATAAGCAGATAATTTAGCAGAAGGAATATTGCTGCTTTGTAAAGCAGTAATTTTTTGTTGAAACTGTTGTTTTGCTTCTACGTTTTCATCCAAATAAAGGTCTAATGATTGATGGAACCACATGTCAATAAAGTCTTGATTGTTTTGGCCTTCCAGTTCATCTTGCCGTTGTTCTTCCCAAAAAGATGCAGTAAATTCCTCCGTCACACTTTCTGGCAAAGCCCAACGAAAGCTGTTTTGTTCCCATTCTTTAAAATTAGGGATCCATTCTTTTTTTATGATCGCTTCATGCAGGGCTGGTGCTGCAGCTAAACATACTTGTGCAGTTTCATTCCAATCCCACTCGATATACCGGTTAAAGCGTTCATTTGCAAATAACGTGGCGAGCTGCCAGCTGTTTAAAAGAATTCCTTCTATTCCAGCGATAGATTGTTGTTGCAAGATCGTTCCATAATAGCTTTCTGCATGATACTGGAAGAGAAGCTTTTCCCAATAGTCTGGATGGACATAAAAATCATCCACTTCTCCAGTTAAAAAAAATCCTTTTCCCTCATAATAATGAACATTTATTTTGATATTATTATTTTTCAGCATGTATCAACTTACCCTTCCTACATTCTTCATGAAAGGCCCTTAATCTCTTTGTCCGCTCAAGTGTAATGGTAAAGAAACGGTCAAACTCTTGTTGTCTTTTTAACTTTTTATATATAGTGCGTAATTTTTTTAATTGACGAACGGCGATGCGATAATGTTCCCTTGTTTTTGAATGAATATGTTCTTGGATCGAGCGATGATAAAGAGATAACAGCAGGCTTTGATCATACTGCTGCAGCATTTTAATTTGAGAATGATGAAGCATGTCAATGTCAATTCCCATATACGTAAGCAAATCAATCCATTTGTCTAAATACTCTTTTTCATATAAAAACCTTTCATAGTGTTCAAAACTAAAAGGCAGTGTTTGGATATACGTTTTTTCTAACAAATCGCTTCGGTTTTTTGCTTCACAAAATGGCATGATCGATTTTATCGCTATCATACTAAATTCATGGCAATAATCAAAATCATCATTAATAATGGAAAAATACCCTTTTAATGGCTGGGTGTAAGCTTGAATATACGGTTCCAGACGATTCCACGCTTTACGGCTATTAAAATAATCGATCCAATATATCATATATGGGATGATGTCTATTTGTAATATTCGAATCGTTTCCAGTGCTTGTTTATCTTTTCGCAAAAGAATTTGCAGATGGATGCAAGCAACTTTTTCCGTAAAGAAAGCTGTTTCTTTCCCAGTTAATCTTGCTAATTCCTCTTGCTGCCATTGCTTTTTCGTAAAAATATTGGTCCAAAGCACACGGTATATATGAATGGATTCAAATGTAATACTAGTATTAATTGTTAGAATATCTTCACATTCATCCTTTAGCCTTTGTAAAAATGCATCAAAAGCAAAAGGCATTGTAAAATTAGCCAATTTATTTATACACTCTACCACACCGTTTAATAAATCATGATAAACATGACGATAATAGCGGTTTATCGTGTCAGTAGAATGCTGCAAGGTGTTGCTTAACTGAAGCAGTTTTTTAAATGTATACACTTTTCCGATTAATAAGTATAATAGCTTCCATTCGTTTTGGAAGGGAGCATAATTTTTTAGCTTGCGAATATAAACAGTGTACATCTCTGCAATGGTATAGGCTTTATCACTGTTCTTGCCAATGATTGCATCAAAGTCTTCATTAAAGGTTGTAATCCATTCTGTATAGTTAGGTTCCTTTGCATCAGATTTCGGTAATAAATCACTGGCTTTCCTTAATGGCAAATTTTTCAGCGCTCCTTTTTTGGGGATTGGTTGGCGCCAATCTGTCAGCCATGTGGATACTTTGCCTGTTTGACCAAGTAAATAGAAGAAAAGAGCCAACTGATGACGACAAAATCCATTGCTCATGCACGTACATGAACTGAATTGGATAAAAGTTAAATCAAGGGTTACTTTAACTGGCGTAACATCTTGAACGACGCCAATTATTGAGTTATTATCTATTTTTACTTGGGATACAAATCCTTGCCTATAAAGGAGCAATCCTTTTTCTACTATTTTTTGAGAAGCGGGATTGTTTGCATCAAGTAGTTTATTGAAGTTTTCAGCGCAAAAATTCAACGGCTCTAAATATTCTTCTAGAAACATCGTTCTTATCCCTCCCGAAAATGACCAGAACCTTTTGCAGAGGTGCTATTGATCCAAATTAATTAATAAAGCAGCTTTAAATATATAGAATAAGTTCATTGCTATTCATTATTAGCTTTATGTTTAATGAATAGACGTAAAAAGTGCGTGTTCAAAAAGGTAACAAATTAGAAGCAAGAAGGTCGAGGCGGCGTAGCTTTGAGCAACGGAACGTATGCAATTAGATACGTGAGTAGCGGAAAAGCAAGCCAACGAAGAGATTCGCCGCTTATCATTTGATGCCTTTTTGAACATCCTCTATAAAGTTATCGTGTAAAAAAAAACCATTCTTTAATTATACCGTTTTTCTAAATAGGATGGTAGGGTCAGAAAAAGGAAGGAGAGAAGAATAAAAAGGAATGAATAGAAGAAAAAGGAGAGGATTCCGTGAACCCTCTTTAGTAAAATCGTTTAAAGCTTGCAAAGTGGTCTTTAAAATAAGCGTTATCTAAACTTGTAATACGGACACCCTTGGAAGAATCAGCATGAATAAACGAATTGTTGCCAATATAGATGCCAAGGTGAGAAATGCCTTCTTTATATGTATTTTTAAAAAATACAAGGTCGCCAACTTTAGGGAAGTCTACATAATAACTCCGGTCATAATAACCTGAAGTAGATAATCGATTAAGTGGCTTTCCCGCTTTGGAATACACATAATACACAAAACCACTGCAATCAAATCCAGCAGATGTTGTGCCGCCCCAACTATATGGTGTGCCAATCATTTTTTGTGCTTCTGTTAGGACAGTTGTTTCAAAAGAAGCAGGATCCGTATTCGTTGGATTAGAAATAAAGCTTGGTTGTTTTTGTTGTTCTATTTTTTGTTCTTTATTTTCAATACTGACTGGTGGATTACTGTCAGAAGGTGACACCTTTAATTGTTGACCTGGAAAAATGAGGTCTGAAGTTAGATTGTTTAATTGTTTTAATTGGGACAAGGAAAGATTGTATGCTGATGCAATTTTACCTAAAGTATCCCCGCTTTTTATCGTATAAGTAGATGAATTATCTGTTGCAATCCCTTGATTTTCACGATTATTTGTACTTGTCTCATTGGAAGAATCTGTGTTTGTATTGGAAGAGACTGTAGCTGGTTTAGAAACTACTAATACATTTCCAGGATAAATCACATCGGAATTGATATTATTCCATTGTTTTAATTCAGCTAATGAAATAGAATACTTATTAGCAATCTTAAGAAGTGTATCCCCAGATACAATGGTATAGGTTGTTGCTGATGAAGCGTTATTTGTATCATCAGTGGATACGGAAGCTTGTTGAATCGTTTTATTTGAACTGTTTGTAATGGTTAACTTTTGATTAATAAAAATAGTATCAGTTGATAAATTATTGCTGGATTTTAATTTTTGAACAGTCGTATTATATTTTTTTGCAATTTTATTTAACGAATCTCCTTTTTGTACAACATATGTACTAGCAGATGCAGTTGAAGTGAAAGCGGTTGAAATAACGGCTGCGGTGGCCAAGGTTGTGACTTTTTTCTTCATTTTGACACTCACTCCCAATAATTAGTATTCTATGAAACTATCTTATCATATAGGGAAGTCGATGGTACTTGTTTATAAGGGGAAAAGAGTGTAGCGAGGAAAAATAGGACAATTTTCACATGGGTTTGGCATAGAGACGGTGCATTGTTTTCTTATAATACAATAATAGAAAATAAGAAGGATAGGAGAGCCCCACACCAGCCTTATTGTGTGAGGCTTTACCTATCCAAATTTTTTAATAATTATTAATGAAGTTTGTGGGTGCCTAGCTTCGGGGCTGACCAAGGCGCTTGCGCTTTTCTATGTGTCTAGCTACAGCGCCTAGCCCCTGTGAAAGATAACCTCTTGCCTCTAAAAGTAAAAAGCACTTTTTGAGTCAAGAGAACATTTTTCTTCGGGGCTGACTAAGGCGCTTCCGCTTTTCTATGTATTGCACTGTTCAATTTTATTTTGAATATAATCGATATATCGAGTGTCTTTTACTAGTTGAAAAATCATTACTGCTTCTTTCATATAGTTTGTTGCAAGCTGAAATTTCTCTTGAAGCTCATAGTTATAGCCTATATGGTAGTGAAAATGTGCAAGAAGGTAGAGGTTATCTTTTTCGATAGACCAATCTATCGCTTCTTTACAGTAAGAGATGGATGTTTTATATTGTTTTAAGTCAGTAAGTGATTTAGCGATATTAAAATAAAGTCGGCTTTTTATCGTGTCATCCTGTAAATGAGGAATATGATTTAAGTGATCAAATGCTTTATAATAAATTTTTAAGCTTTCCTCTATTAAACCTTCTTCGTAATAAAAAATACCTTTACTAATGTAGATCTCTATTTCTTTTTCAGAAAATACTTTATCAAAAGTTAATTGGACAGCTTCATCAATCAACTGAATCGCTTTTTGAAATTGACGGTTTACTTCAAATTCGTAAATTGCTTTATGCCAAAGCAGTATTTGAAAATGTTTTTTATTACTGGTGAAAAGAGGATTATTTTCTTCTGCTTCGACAATTTGTTTAATAGTATTATAATCCGTATTTCTACGGGCGGCTTTTAATTGTCTGCTAGTTTCCACTACATAATCCAGTCTTGGAGTTGTACCAATGTCAAAGAAAT
This sequence comes from Niallia sp. 01092, assembly GCF_052318935.1. Lineage (NCBI taxonomy): Bacteria > Bacillati > Bacillota > Bacilli > Caryophanales > Bacillaceae > Niallia > Niallia sp. 01092. The sequence goes on from NZ_JBQRKO010000045.1 coordinate 7,821, forward strand.
AATTGACATCGATTCCTAATCGTTGTGAAATTAAATATAAAGTAGAGGACAACGGCAGTACCTCTCCTTTTTCAATTTTACTAATTTGAGATTGCGTACAAATATTGTGTGCCAACTCTTTTTGAGATAACCCAATTTCCTTACGTAATTCTTTTATTTTTTCTCCAACAGCTGAAAAATCCAATGTATCACTTCCTATGAAATATTCCTAAAGTTATAATTGTAAGTATTTTTGAGATAAAAAGAGAGATTTATAACTAAAATCGGCTTATAAACCGTGAAAACAAAGAATACATCTATTTATATAATATGGTTTAATAGAAACGACCGCAATATATTAAGAATATCTTTGCTATTTAAAGAAGGCCCACCTACGCCATCGTGTTAATAATAGTTGAATATCTCTTAATTGAGCAGTTTAATAGAACAATTAATTCTATTAAACCCTATTTTTTTTACTTTACGAGTAGTCCTTTTATCTCCAATTTTCTGCCGTTTTCTTAAGAAGAGAGCGGTCTTTTTTTTGTTATTGAAAGATAAGAAAGATAAAATTTTCCAACTTAGATAAGTGTCTAGCTCCGACGTACAGGATGTACAAGTGCCGGCGTTGCCACAGGACGTGGCGCATTTAGCCGGCCGGCGCCTAGCCCCTGTGAAAGATAACCTCTTGGCTCTAAAAGTAAAGAACACTTTTTGAGCCAAGAGAACATTTTTCTTCGGGGCTGGTCAAGACGCCTGCGCTTTTCTTAGAAATTCACTTTTTTTAATATAAAAAATAGAAACATAGAGGGATAAGTGTACAGGAAAGAGAATAATTAAAGAGGATGTTCAAAAAGTTACCTAAGCAGGATATTTTTTAAAAGAAAAGAAAATTTTTGAAGGTAAACTGGTCGCTAATCGGGTGCTTCCGCTTTTCTTATTTTAGACTATTAGATGAATTCAATAGGAGTGCAAGCTTACATTATGATACGTGTGTTCAGCCGAAAATGGTCAAAAAGAAAAAAGAAAATAAAAGAGACAACCAATTCAACATTTGTTCCAGAACATCAACAATTATCGAGTGATAACTTTGATTCCGAAATAGGAAAAATGGCGGCTTTTTTTGCCCATGAAATAAGAAATCCGCTCACTACTATTATTGGTTTTACACAATACCTGGAACAAGAAGCAAAGTCGAAATCAGAAACAAATATTGCACAGTATTCTTCCATTATTCGTGAGGAAGCAAATAGAATTGAATTGCTAATACAAGAGCTGCTAACCTTATCGAAATCTCATTTACATTATGATAATTTAACGATTATTGATGTGAAGCACAGTATTGAAAAAATTGTGACGATTTATTCTCTTCAATTTGAAAATAAAAATATTACGATACTTACTAATATTGCAAGTAACCTTTATATCTCCGGTAATGCAGGCCGTTTTGAACGACTATTAATTAATCTAATAAAAAATGCAGGAGAAGCAATTGAAGAAAATGGGACTATTATGATTGAAGCGGCAAAAGAAAATAAAAAAATAGTCCTTTCCATTAAAGATAGTGGTCCTGGAATTTCCCCAGAACAATTAGAAAATATCTTCTATCCCTTCTATACGACGAAAGAAGAGGGAACTGGTTTAGGTTTGCCAATATGTAAAACTATTGTGGAAACGTTACAAGGTCAATTAGAGATTAACAGTGAGCTAAACAAAGGTGTTCATGTCAATATATCTATTCCTGAAAGTAGGCATACTAATTTTGACACATAAAACTCCCACGTTGAAAAGTAATTGTTTTTGGCTGTTTTCTAAAAGTTTGTTGTTTTTGAATAAAACAATAAACTTGGT
>NZ_JBQRKO010000046.1:0-9524 GCF_052318935.1 Niallia sp. 01092
TCTATACGAAAAGAGCCTAAGAAAAAAATGTAGTCTGCACTTATATAATTGTGTTTATGAAAAGTGCAGACTACATTCAAATGAAATGTACTTTTGAATCAATATAAAAATTTTTCTAATATTATATATTCACTTCATAATTTAATTTTAATTCGTCTCCGGATAATCCTCTAATTCCCCAATTATGTTTTGGTGTCTCAAAAATGGTAATTTCAATATCCTTAGGAGATATATGAAACTCACTGCTTATCCGGTCAAAAAGCAGATGTATCAATTGTTTTTTAGCTTGGACTGTTCGACCTTCAAATACGCTGATTTCAATAATAGTATATGCTTCCGTTCTGTCAATTTCCAAACAAAAATTGTCTTTGTCCATTGGGAAAAAACGCTGGACTTTCTTATCTAATGGGTACTTAAATGCTTCTACAATACAAGAGTGAATGACATTTGATAGTTTCTCCTTAATTGAATTTAATCGGTCTTTAAAACCATAAATTTTAATTTGAGCCATTACAACGGATCGCACCTTTCTTTTTTTGATAATGTGTACATTGTTAATTCTGAACTTATAATTAATGGGTTAAAAGGAATAATATTCAAAAAAACCGAAAAACTTGTTGGGGATCTCAAGTATGCTATGAAAATTAAACCTTAATAGATTCCCACATGACATTTGTCATATAGTGTACATGACATGTATGTCTGCAAAAAAAGCATCCCTTTTTTTAAAATAGAGACAATGATGAAAAAAGGGGAATATATAATATGAATATCCAAAATCTTAAGCATTTGCGTAAAGCGATTGCTCCTTATGAAAAGTCAACAACAAAAAATAGCATATGGCAAATTGTAAATACTATTTTACCATTTTTTCTGCTATGGTTTCTTGCTTATAAAAGCTTATCCATTTCTTATTTATTAACTTTTACACTTACTATTTTTGCAGCAGGTTTTCTGACGCGAATTTTTATCATATTTCATGACTGCTGTCACTTCTCGTTTTTCAAAAACCGCCGTGCCAATAAAATATTAGGGATGATAACTGGTATTCTTACAATGTTTCCATATAATAAATGGCAGCACAGTCATTCCATTCATCACGCAACAAGCAGCAATTTAGATAAGCGTGGAGTGGGAGATTTATGGATGATGACCGTAGAGGAGTATTTACAGGCTTCTTTAATTACTAAACTAAAATATCGTTTATATCGTAATCCTTTTATTATGTTTATATTGGGACCTATTTACGAATTTTTAATCATGAACCGCTTTAATAGAAAAGATGCTCGCTGGAAAGAACGTGCTAATACGTATTTTACGAATATCGCCATCGTTTTACTTGTTGTAATGCTCGTCACTACGCTAGGATGGGAACCTTTTTTACTTGTTCAATTACCGATTTTCTTAATCTCCGGAAGTATTGGTGTTTGGTTATTTTATGTGCAGCATACATTTGAAGATACTTATTTTGAAGAAGATAAAGATTGGGATTATGTAAAAGCAGCTGTGGAAGGCAGTTCCTTTTATAAGCTTCCAAAATGGATGCAATGGCTAACTGGCAATATTGGCTACCACCATGTTCATCATTTAAGTCCAAGAGTACCGAATTATTTGTTAGAAGAAGTTCATAAGAATACAGCACCATTGCAAAATGTTCCAACAGTAACATTAACAACAAGCTTGCGTTCATTAAAATTCCATTTATGGGATGAAGGTAAGAAACAATTCATTCCATTCTCTGATTTAAAACAGATTCATCAATCTCTGACGAAGGTTTCTACTAAACCCGAAGTTTAAATAGAATATAAATAAACAAATAGTGATCCGTTTAGGCAAGTTTAATTATTTTTCATACTTGCCTTTTAAAGCATTGCTGTTTGTTTATGTTATGATGAATAATAAGAAATATATTTTAAAATTAATGAGGTAATTATGATTAAAAAACTGAAAGTGTTGCAAAAAAGTACAGGGATTTCCCCGTATATTTGGACACTTCTTACCATACTGCCCTTTTATTTCATTTTTCACGCTTCTTCCACATTGGATGTTATCATAGGCATTATTTTAACTACGATGTTCTTTTTATTTTATCGACTAGCATATACAGCAAAAAGCTGGACTATTTACATATGGACACCGTTGTTAATATCCATTTCTGTCACAGCGACTTATCTATATAGCTACGTCTATTTTGCCTTTTTCTTATCTTATTTTATCGGCAATATAAAGAAAAAGATCCCTTTTTTGATTTTATATATTGTCCATTTAGTGTTAATGTCTGTTGCGATAAATTTAAAAATAATCATGCATGATGAATTATTATATAATCAGCTGCCTTTTGTGTTGATTATTTGGTTTGGTGTCATTCTCCTGCCTTTAACGATTTATAATCGTAAAGAAAGAGGACAATTAGAGGAGAAGCTGGAAGATGCAAATAAACGGATTTCCGAACTCGGGAAATTACAAGAACGACAGCGGATTGCTCGTGATTTGCATGATACTTTAGGACAAAAACTTTCTCTAATCGGACTAAAAGCAGATTTAGCGAAAAAATTGATTAATAAAGATCCTGAAAAAGCCCGTTCTGAATTAAAGGATGTTCAACAAACGGCTCGAACAGCCTTGAATGAAGTAAGAAAAATGGTTTCGCAAATGAGAGGAATTAAATTAAAAGAGGAAATGCTGCTTGTTAAACAAATTCTCCAAGCAGCAGAAATACAGTTTAATTATGATGAAGAGTTTCAGCTTACAAAAGTGTCTTCCATCGCTGAAAATATATTGAGTATGTGTTTAAAAGAAGGGGTAACCAATATAGTAAAACATAGTGGTGCCACTACTTGCACAGTAAAAGTTGAAGAAACATCTACTGAGATACTATTACTCATACAGGATAATGGATTATCTGTTGTAACAGAGAAAGATTTTTCCAAAGGCCATGGCTTAATAGGAATGCGTGAACGTTTAGAATTTGTAAATGGAAGCTTAGAACTAGTTTCATCAAAAGGCACCCTTTTAAAAATAAAAGTTCCAAAGGATGTAAAGCAAATAGAAAAGGAGGAGTTCGTATGATTACCATTGTAATAGCAGAGGATCAGCGCATGCTTTTAGGCGCTTTAGGTTCATTGCTTGACCTTGAAGAGGATATGAAGGTTATAGGTAAAGCAAACAATGGAGCAGAAGCAATCGAACTCGTCAAAAAACTCCAACCGGATATATGTATCATGGATATTGAAATGCCAGGAAAAACAGGACTCGACGCTGCTGAGGAGTTGAAAACGGAACAAAGTAAAGTGATTATTTTAACAACATTTGCCCGTTCTGGCTATTTTCAGCGTGCATTAAAAGCAGGTGTAAGCGGCTATTTATTAAAGGATAGTCCAAGTGAAGAATTAGCAAGCAGCATTCGCAGTGTGATGAGTGGTAAACGGATTTATGCTCCAGAGTTGATTGATGATGTTTATAAGGAAGAAAACCCACTTACAGATCGGGAAAAAGAGGTGCTTATTCTTGTTGCAGATGGAAAAAATACAAAAGAGATCGCTGACGAGCTTTCTATCAAAACAGGTACGGTGCGCAATTATATAAGCATGATTTTAGAGAAATTAGAAGTGAAAAATCGAATTGAAGCGATATCGAGGTTTAAAGAGAAGGGATGGTTTAAATAACCGTCCCTTTAGGTGGTGATAACTGGTAGTTTTTCAAAGTTATAGATCATAAATTCCTAATATCCATAAATTAGTTAAATGTAAAAGTCCTAATTTAAAACAAAACTTGCATGTGATTTATACAATTTTTGTAATATATCTTGTTTCCTTACTTCATTATTTAGCTTTAAGCAGTCTTTTTCGAATAAATAGTATAATAATAACGATTATAGCGACAGCGATGATAGCATAAACAAAATTAGAATATACATCCATATATTGCACGATATTCTCCCATGAACCGCCAACCATTACGCCGATTTTTATTAAAATAAAATTCCAAATAAGTGTTCCTAGAGTTGTTAATAATAAAAAGATGCCGAAATTCATTCGTGCCATTCCTGCAGGCAAAGAAATTAAACTTCGAATTAATGGAATGAATCTGCAAAAAAAGACGGTCCAGTTTCCAAATTTAGCAAACCAATCATTCGCTTTATATATATCTTCTGTTGAAAGCCTTAATATATGTCCCCATCTATTAATAATCTTTTCCATTCTATTCATGTCGAGCAGCGTCCCAACCCAATATAAAATAACAGCACCAACAACGGAACCAATAGTTGAAACAACGACCACCCCAAAAACAGTGAGACTAGTATAAGTCGTCATAAATCCACCAAATGTTAAAATAACTTCAGATGGAATTGGAGGAAAGAGGTTTTCTAACATGATAAGCAAAAAAATGCCGAAGTACCCAAATTCCTCCATAGTATTTGTAATCCAATTTTCCATTCAACACACTCCTAACGATACATACGAATACTACTTTGTAAAACATTTAATATGCCTACCTACTGATACTAATACAAATTGAACAATATGTGAAATATTTTCCTTTGCGAAAAGGCAAGATTTGATATGAAAATTTACTCCCATCACGGGAATTGCAATGATTTGTAAAGAGAATTATAATTTTGGAAAAATAGTATATGAAGCATAAAATGGTTCATCCTTATAAATAGAGGTGAAAAAATGTTTTATATTGAGTTGATTGCAGCCATATTAATCGTTAGTGCGTTTATACATTATTTTTTAACAAAAAGGCACGATAATTATAAACTTTCATTAATAACTAGTCAAATTGATGCGAGTGAAGAAATCAAAAAGACGTTGGCAATGGGGGTATATTTAAGGTTTAAAAAAGAAGAAGAACAGGCAAAAAAATTTTCTATTAACTATATTAAAGAAAGTCCGATTGAGTTTGAATTGTTTGCAGCGAGTATTTTAGAGAAAACAAAAGGTGGATCTACTTGGGTATCGCCTGCTTCTGGCGATTTTGGAGTAGACTTTGAACATACCGTAAACGGTGAATTATTTTTAGGTCAAGTAAAGTGTTGTCAAGGGGATTTATCGTTTGAACCTATTGCGCTTATTCATTCTAATATAATCAAACGAAATGCAAAGGGTGGTTATGTAATAACAACGGGTTCTTTTACAAGTTCAGCCAAAGAATATGCCAAAGAATTAAACATCGAATTAATTGATGGGGTCCGTTTAGTAGAACTTTGGATAACTAGTCTTTCCAATGCAGAACAAGAAATCAAAAAAATGACACCAGAATATACATGAAAGTAGAAAAAGCAAGCCAATAAAGAAAAAATTGGCTTGCTTTTTCCTTTTGCATCTTCAAAAAATTTATAGAAAAATAATTGATTTCCATGTAAATTGGAAAATGGTGATTTAATTAATCATCTTCACAATAGAACGAATAATAAAACGTACGAATAAGTATAGAGGTTCGAGAAAGTCGAAACCAATGTCAATTAGTTCCCATTTTTGTTCTCGTGCTTTATCTTTTTTCTTTTTAGGTTTGAATCTCATATTCTAACCTCCCGCTTACTTTGAAAACGTTTTATAGATCATTCCTACTACGGAAACAATCGCAAAAAATAACCAAACAAAATGCAACGAAATTTTTTTCGATAATTTTCTAAAGAAAAAGAAAAGTATAAGAAAGAGTACAATCACTAAATATAAAGAGATTATTACGTAATTCATTTTTTGCTCCTTCTATAGTATTACGAAATGGAAAAGATTATTTGTGGTAATAATCATTATCTATATCTGTTTTTAGAAATCATGATGCATGATAAAGATTATTATTTTTCCTCCCTCCAGCTTAGCAACTATTACATGGTTTTAACGCGTTTGTTTCGAAAATCGGAAACTTTAGATAAGTGGTGAACTTGAGTGGAAATCACTTTAGCAGGAAGTCTCTCTCTAAGTGTTGGGAAAACCTGTCCTACATAATCATCTACACTTTTTCTATAATAGTTTTCAGCCATATGAATATGAAAGGAACAAGTAACTCGTACAAAATAATCCCCAGAATCTTCAAATGGTTCGGAAATAGATAAAACTTCAAATTTATCATCAAAGTTATTTTTTAATTTATTTATTTTAGTTGTGGTTAGTTTTTTATAGTTAGATGCATTCTTTATTTTATGATTAAAATAAACGATGCCAATTGCTAATATCATCGAATCCCCCTGCATGATTGTGCTAATCTTTGCTTAATAAAAACTAATGGTTTATTTTTCCACTGGGTTTTCGGGTCCTTTAAGATCTAATTGGTAAAATGCAAGATCCAGCCATTTTCCGAATTTATATCCTGCTCTTTTGATTGTTCCAGCATGATAAAAACCTAACTTCTCATGTACGATAATACTTTTTTCATTTTCCGCATCGATTCCAGCAACTAATGTTGCATAGGCTTGCTTCTCGGCAAGGTTTATTAGCGCTTTTAATAACATCGTGCCGATTCCTTTTTTACGTGCATCATTATGTACATAGACGGAATGTTCGATCGTGTATTTATAGGCAGGAAAAGCTCTAAATGGTCCAAAAGTAGCAAAACCAATGACTTTATTGTCTTCTTCAAATACGATAATCGGATAACCTCCATCGATTTTTTGCTGATACCATGCTTTTCGATCTTCAATGGAATGTGGGGTATAATCATAAATTGCTGTCGTGTTGATAATCGCATCATTATATATCTCTAGAATATCAGGTAAATCATTTTCTTTAATAGTTCTGATCATTTCTATCACTCTCTTTACACAATATTATTTATTAGTATACCATTTATTTTAAAAGAACTGATGATTTAAAGCGTAGGATTAAAATTGATTAATTGAGTGGGGATAAATATGTTTAGAAAATGGAGTAATATAGACTTTACCGACTTTAATGGACAAAAGGTTGTTGAAGTAAAGTCTGAAGTCGGTCTTAAATTAGGCGTTTTGTTTGAAAAAGGGATATTAATCATTGAATGCCCTTGGCGATTGCTGAGTTCTAATCAAATTGCAGTTGGGTATTCTGATTGTATTAAATCGTCTAGTACACTATCGTATAAAACGCTCGAAAAACACATAAAAGGAAAGAAAATAATCAGTATCCAACACTATGAGAACATTTCGGATTTAGTTGTAGAGTTTGAAAATAATATAATTTTAGAGTTGTTTCACGATAGCAGTTATTACGAAGGCTGGCAATTAAAAGGAGCCAATGAGTTTCTTTTGGTTTCATTACCAGGAGGAGCTTATGCGGAATTCTGATTATAACCTTACTGCTACCCCTTGTTCAACTGCATATCAAACTCATTAAGACCTTTTTTAAATATATTCGCACTTAAAAAGGACAACAGCATAAAGTGATTATAAAAAACTAGAAAAGGTGATTTAATGGAGAAGAATATAAGCAAGGGATGTTTAAAAGGCAATAATTTAGAAGGATTCCTAAAAATTATTGATCCTTTCAGTCTATTGAGATTTTCAATATCAATAGACTGGACTATTAATGATAAAAAAACAAACAATGATAAAGCTGAAAATCCTCTTAATAAACAACCAAGTTTTGATAAAATTCAAAAAGATGTACGTAAGGAATCTCCTCTGCCAATAGCACTTAATATAAAAGAAATTACTGCTGGAAATAGTCAACCCCTCAATGAAAAAACAACGCTTAAACCCTCCTTATTCAGTCAAGAGGTTACTGAAGGTCATAATCAACTAAAAGAGGAAAAAGAACCTAAAGAAAGTTATGAACAACAATCCTTTGAAAGGATAGGAAGAATATCAAATCACCATTTCGAAGTGACAAGTAATAATGGACAATCCATTATCGAAAAAAGCGGAAATAACTTTGTAAAACTTTAATTTTAAAATATGCTTATGACGCAGAGCAACCACACTATACAAAATGATCCCCTCTTAATATGATGTAGTATCAAAAGAGAAAGGGGGGAAAACATATGACTGATAAAAGTTTAATTAGCTTAGAAGATCTTGCTCTTATTATTGCAAAACACATCTTCAAACTAGAAAATGAAAACAAAAACAAAAACGAAAATGAAAACGAAGCTGAACAAAAAAACAAAAACGAAAACGAAACCGAACTAAAAAACAAAAACGAAAATGAAAACGAAGCCGAACTAAAAAACAAGAACAAAGCTAAGAGTGAATCCGAATCAGAAGTTGAAAGTGATGTAGAAGGCGAAAATAAAACGCACGTTCATGTTTATAATGGTAACTCTTATGTTAAGGACAGTGGTAACGCTAAAGTTTTTGCAAAAGCTAAAGTAGAAGAAGAATAACTATTAAGAAGAGCTGGTTTAATAAGAGAGTATTATGCAATCTTATTGGACTAGCTTTTCTCTCCGCTTCCTTTTTTTTGCAAGTATTAAAATACAATTCCTTTTTTTAGTGATAAAGACTATACTCATTAGATTTATTTTACATAGAGTAATTAATGTAAAAAAAGGAAGGAGTATCTTATGGATCCTAAAAATCAAAATTTACAAGACATAGTTGATAAAATGGTGCAAGAGTCACTTAAGAAACATTTTGAGAAGTATTTGCATACTGACATTAAAAACGAAAATGGAAACGCAAGTATCAAGCATAGTGGAAACGGTATAGTTTATGTAGATAATACCGGTATCGCATACGCGTTTATGCTCTTTTATCAGTACTTTATGAAAGACCAATTAGGTGAGAAAGATTTCAATGATCTATTGGATAAGTTAGATAAAATTATTAATGATAACCGAAATGCATTTGTGGATGTTATGAAAGACTTTAAGGAATAACGGTTAGAAGGCAACTGATAGTGAGATCCAGACAAGTAAAGGGGGGAAACAGTATTGCGGTTGGAATTCAAATTCCACGGACGCAAACGTTCATCCCCTGATAATATGTTATATGAATGCTAGGAACTGTCTTTTTTGATGGACATATGTCCATCGATGGTGCCTGACAACAACTGCTGTTGTAGAGTATTCCAATAAAAATTAAATATATTATCACTTTTAAGTGTCTATTCCCTGCTTACATAAGGTATAATAGTATTTAGACACACTATAAGGAGAACCAATAATGAAAATTAAAGCTAAGATTAAAGGTGTTAAGTATAAACCCGAGTACACACATCCAAGGTACAAAGTTAAACTAGAAACACCTGAAGGTAAAGTATTAATTATTGAGTTCGATTATACTCTAACTTCAAGAATGAGTGGCTATATGCCTTTAGAAGTTAGTTACGATGGTAAAGATATGGGAGCAAGGCTTTCTTGGTATTCAGATAAAGTAGAGAATATGACAATAAATGAATTTTTGGGAATACTAGCTATGAAAATTAATAAAAAGTATAATGTTAGTTAATGAAGTAAGGCTCTCGTTGAGGGAGTTTTTTTGTGCTTTGAATTAATATTGAATGGAAATATTGACAAGAATTTAGCAATCAAAGATACATAAGAAAATAAATCTAAAACAATAAATTCATTAACGAAAACAGTTATAGAGTTATCTCTATAACTGT
>NZ_JBQRKO010000047.1:0-7778 GCF_052318935.1 Niallia sp. 01092
ACTGAAAATATGCATGACATATGCATATTTTTTTTGTGTAGAATTTTATAAAAAGTTATGGAAGAATACGTCTTAAGCCATCCATTGATAAGCAAAGTGCCTTTCTTCAATAAGAAGCAAGGCACTCGTTCGTGTTTATTCTTTAATAGAAACAAACTATTCAACTCAAAATAAGTAAACTATTTTTCGCTGCATATTTTTTAGATCAAGTGCAGCCTTCACACTCATAATAGTGTTTTGTAGCATCAATAGTTTTTATTAATTTGCCGATCACGACATCGTCTTCATCTGTAAATTCTATATCTGCTACTCTTTCCTTTACTAATTGTCTCGCTTTTTCTTCTGTTTCCGCCACTTGACTAAATTCACTTTCTAAGCCAGTAGAGTTAACTGTATATGCGAATAAGAAACGTTGCATTTAAAAGAATCTCCCCTTTTTTTAATAGATATGTATTCATTATATTAATAATAATAATATAATGAAACAAAATTGCTTTCGTGCCATTATGAAGCTAAGCTGTTTAATCTTAATAAAAACTATGTAAGCAACTTGATTCTCAGTTTTTTCCCCTCTAGTTAAAAAGAAACCAGATTTATCATTTCCCGACAGAATACTCCCTCCTCAAGAAGTGTGAAGGGAAAAGCCCAATGAGTAGGTGGGAGATGAATGTCGGTTGGCGTTAGCCAAAACTTTCCTTCTTATGATATAATAGGAACGAATGTTCTTGGTGGGAAGGTGATATTCATGCTAGTGAAAAAAGCCTATAAATTCCGCTTGTACCCAAATAAAAAACAGATGGAACTCATAAACAAAACCATTGGCTGCTCCAGATTTGTGTTTAACTTTTTTCTGGGGAAGCAAAAAGAAAAAGATGCTTATTGGCATATCTGCGAAGAAATGGTACAACATGGTCAGCTTCCGATAAATAATTGGAAAGGCAAGTACTTAAACAAATACGAAACAGTGAAATCACTTCCTGCACTAAAGAAGCATTACTCTTTTTTGAAGGAAGTAGATAGTATTGCTTTGCAAAAATCAGTGGAAAACTTAGCTGATTCTTATGATCGTTTCTACAAAAAGCAAAATAAACAGCCAAGATTTAAAACGAAGAACAATCCTGTTCAGTCTTACACGACAAAGCACACGAATGGGAATATTGAGGTTATTGAAAAGAAAATAAAGTTACCGAAACTAGGGAATGTTCGCTTTGCGAAAAGTCGTGAAGTTGAAGGAAGAATCTTGAGTGCTACCGTTAGACGAAATCCATCTGGTAAATACTTTGTGTCTATTACTACCGAAGTAGAAATAACAGAGTTACCGCAAACAAACTCAGCTGTCGGTGTTGACGTTGGCTTAAAAGATTTTGCTATTCTATCTGATGGAAAACGCTACTCCAATCCGAAGTTTTTCCGCTCCGCAGAAGAAAAGTTAGCGAAAGCACAACGAATCATGAGTAGACGAACAATAGGCGGAGCAAATTGGAATAAAGCCAAAAAGAAAGTCGCACGTATCCATGAAAAAATAGGAAACATAAGAAAAGATTACTTAGACAAAATCTCCACCGAAATTGTCAAAAACCACGATATCATCGGGATGGAAGATTTGTCCGTATCTAATATGTTGAAAAATCATCACCTTGCGAAAGCCATCAGTGAAGTATCATGGGCACAATTCAAACACATGATGGAATACAAGGCAAAATGGTACGGGAAACAAGTGGTGACCGTTTCCAAGAATTTTCCTTCCAGTCAGCTATGTTCCTGTTGTGGCTATCAGAACAAAGACGTTAAAAATCTCAAACTACGTGAATGGAAATGTCCAGCATGCCATGCTCACCATGATCGTGATCGTAACGCAAGTGTAAATATCAAAAACGAAGCAATAAGACTTCTAACCGCAGGAACTGCGGGGATCGCCTAATCAATAACTGGTGGATACACCGGTGTTCTTAGGAATCTCCCGCTTCAATGAAACCGTAAGGGTGATAAGCGGTGAGTAGTTGTGCGAAACGTTTCCTTATAAATGCGTATGCATGAAATAGGAGGGTTGCTGAAGCAATCATAACTGATTAACTGAAATTCGGAATGAAAGCCGTCATGTCGAGCTGAAGCGAGTTATCTAATACTCCTACATGCACAGAATGGTAGTAGCCTGAATGTGTATGAAGCTAGGTGAAGGCGGCTGAAATGAACCTAAGTTGCTTTTATAGGATATGGTTCATGATAGGTCGGGATGCTATAAAATATCTATGGTGAGAATGTCCAATAGGACTGACGAACTTGCGAATGTAAGGGTCTAAAACCGCATTATTATCGAAAGATATAAACTACAAATTGTAGGGTTAACCACCGAAAAGTATGGATAACTACTAAGAAATTCGGGATACTCGACAAAGAGAGTATAGAGTTAACAGGTTCAGAGTAAGCACCCACGGATATATGTAAAGCTAAGTTAATTGGAACGTTGTAAGCAAGAAACGTCTATTTAAAACGACTACTATCGGGATGGTGTCTATAAGGTAAAAATCGAAATGACTTTATTCTTGTGAAAGTAGGGACACAGTACCGATGAAACGTGTAATGAACGTGGAGGGATAGTCCCAAGTCTTGTTCTTTGTAAAACTAAATCAACTAAATGAAACTCACAGGGGCGAGTAAGATGATGGGACTTTCCTTAGGAAAGGAGAAACAATCCATCGGTGAGTACAGCGTTACGACATGCGGAATATTATGATATGCAAAGTACCTTTGATGACCTTTATGAGCGCAGTAAGACCAACGCAACAAAAGGTCTAAGATTGTATGAACATATTATATCTAAGAACAATATCTTATTAGCTTATAGAAATATAAAAGCTAATACAGGATCAAAAACTACTGGTACTGACGGCATCACAATTGACCAATACAAAATAGAAGATATTGAAACATTTGTTGAAGAAATAAGAACAGAACTAGAGAATTATAAACCTCAAACAGTTAGAAGGGTTGAAATACCAAAACCAAATGGAAAGAAACGCCCTTTAGGTATACCGACTATGAGAGATAGATTAATTCAACAGATGTTTAAACAAGTATTAGAACCAATATGTGAAGCCAATTTCTACAATCATTCATATGGATTTAGACCAAATAGGTCAACTCATCATGCAATGGCAAGATGTCAGTATCTAATAAATAGAACAGATTACCATTACGTAGTAGACATAGATATACAAGGTTTCTTTGATAATGTGAACCATGCTAAGTTACTAGAACAAATGTATAGAATCGGCATCAAAGATAAACGAGTGCTTTCTATTGTATCGAAGATGCTGAAAGCACCCATACAGGGAGTAGGGATACCATCCAAAGGAACTCCACAAGGTGGTATTTTATCCCCACAACTATCAAACATAATGGGAAAATATGAAAACAAATTTTAAATACAAAAACCAAACTGTTAAGATTCGTATGCTCAAGAAATCGAATCTTAAACAAATGTATATCGTCAGATATGCAGATGACTTTAAAATTTTTACTAATTCCCATCAATCAGCTATTAAATTATACCATGCTGTAAAAGGATATTTGAATAATCAATTAAATCTTAAAATATCAACCGAGAAATCAACGATTACAAATCTAAGAAGAAAAAGGTCAGAATTCCTAGGATTTTCGCTTAAAGCAGTGTCTAAACGCAATAAACATGTTGCAAATACACATATCATGGATAAGAAAATAAAAACAATTTTAGAGAAGGCAAGAAAACTTATTCATGATATTAGGAAAAATCCATCACCGAAGAAAATCAACCTTTATAATTCTTATATTCTTGGCATTAAAAACTACTATAAAATAGCAACACACATAAATTTCGATTTTGCAAAAATAGAACATCGGTTATTTCGAACCCTGCATAATCGTCTTAAATCAATTGGGAAATATGGAATACCTATCAAACCTTCTGCAACGTATAAACGACTACATAAGAACAAATACAGAACGTTCGAAATCGCAGGTATACATTTATACCCTTTAAAAGACATTCAAACAAAGAACGCCATGAACTTTAGCCAAGATAAGTGTAACTACACTAAAGAAGGAAGAATAAAACTTCATAAAAACCTTAAAGCTGATATTGCAACCGAAATTCATAAAATGTTACAAACATACTACGATAACGAAAAATTAGAATATGCAGATAACAGAATTTCAAGATATTCTATGCAATTAGGTAAATGTGCAGTGACAGGCAACTTCCTTTTAGCAAATGAAGTTCATTGTCACCACAAGATACCTCGGAATATGGGTGGTACAGATGAATTCAGCAATCTTGTAATATTTCATAAGGATGTTCATAGACTAATTCACGCAACAGATGAAAAGACGATTGAGCAATATAGAAACTACCTTCAATTGGATGGAAAACAATTGAAGAAGGTAAATCACTTTCGTAAAATTTGTAATTTAGTTGCTTTAGTTTAAAAGAATAAGATGGAACGCCTAATGCGGTGAAAGTCGCACGTTGGGTGTGGAGCAGGGGAAAAGACGGCGATCACATCAAAATCTTACCTATTGCTATCAAGGAAAAGATAGCAACCATATTTCTTCAGTTGGAACGATCCTAATTTCTTATAAAGTATCCGCACGGCATAATTACCTTTAACTGCCTTTAGATAGCTTAGCGATGAGCTATGGAACATAATTTAAAAATACCATTAGCTGACAAAACTAATGGTATTTTTTAAATTAGCCTCGTTTCTAAAAACCTTATTTTGCTTCAGCAACAACTGAAAATCGTTCGTTTTGATGTTGTGGATTTTCAATTTCATCCAAAACTACGATAGCATAGTCAGCATAGCTTATATAGCTTTCTCCTTTTGCATTTAAAATTAAGTTGTCTTTCCCTTTTTGATAAGAGCCTGTTCGTTGACCTTCTGGATCAAAGAATCCTGCTGGGCTGATATAAGTCCATTGAATGCCATCTGTATTTTGTAAATCTTCAAGGTTTTTCCCCATATTTGTTGCTGTTGGAAAATATGCTTCAGGAAAATCTGGTGTTTCAAATACGCGAAGTGTTTTTTCTTCGTTCACAAATAAACTGCCTGCTCCTCCCACGACAATCAATTTTGTCTGTGGAGCATCTTTAAGTGCTTCTATTAAAACATTGCCAGCATCCACATGTTGTTGTTCTTGACCTGGAGCAGCATTAAATGCATTTACTACCACATCAAAATTTATAATATCTTCTGTTTTTAAATCAAAAATATTTTTTTCTACCACAGCAACATTTTGAACTTTTCCGGCATCTCTAACGATTGCTGTAACTTCGTGTCCTCTTGAATGAGCTTCTTTTAAGATAAGATTGCCTGCTTTACCACTTGCACCGATAATTCCAATTTTCATGATAACATTCCTCCAGTAATAATTTATTAGTTTTACTAACCTGTAACTTATATGATTACATGTAATAATATAAGTTACAGGTTAGTTGTTTGTCAACACTTAATCATTTAAAATCTTAATTTAGGTGCAACAGTGACTTGTAACTGTTTGCATTACATGTTTTATCCTATATAATAATTAGGAATACCAATAGTAAAGGAAGGCGAAAAAGGTGTCTATTAGCAGCCGTTTTGCAGTGGGAATCCATATATTAGCTCTTTTAGAAATAAATAAAGATGGAGTTAATACATCTGAATATATCGCTGCGAGTGTCAACACAAATCCAGCTGTAATTAGAAAGATAACGGGTATGCTTAAAAATGCAGGGTTAATAAATGTCCGTCCTGGTGTTGCTGGTGCAAATTTGGCTAAAGAATTAGGCGATATAACTTTACTCGACGTTTATAAAGCTGTTAGTGTTGTACAGGATAAAGAGTTATTTGGAATACATGAAAATCCAAATCCAGCATGTCCTGTTGGAAGGAATATACAAAATACAATTGGTCCAATATTTTCTGCTGCTGAGCTGGCATTAGAAAAGGCTTTAAAAGCAGTAACGATTGAAGATGTTGTAAAGGGTATTTTAGAGAAAGAAAAATTAAATACTAAGTGATTTTAATAGGCAAAGTTAAAAAAGACATTCGCGTAAGAATGTCTTTTTTACAATATTGGGTTTTATTTTTTGCATTTTCTAAGTATTCTCATACCGACAAATGTACTCGATGTGTTTCCGTTTTGATCAAAATAGAATCGGATTGCACTGAGTGTATCATTAAAAGCATATGAACCCTTTGTCTCTACTATATCATACAACTATTTATATCCTCGAAAACCAATATATGAGAAAATAGCATTATTAAAAGAATGAAGAGGTGCATCATGCAATTTTTGAAAAAGAAGTGGCTGCTGTTTATTATGATCATTTTGATAGCCATTCTATTTTCCTATTATCAAAATAATGCGGTTTCAACGACAAAGATAACGATACAATCTAGTAAAATACCAACAAGTTTTAACGAGTATAAAATCGTGCAATTATCTGATTTGCATAGTAAAGAGTTTGGGGAAAATCAATTGAGGCTAGTGAAAAAGGTAAAAAAATTAAAACCTAATTTGATTGTTTTCACAGGTGATTTAGTAGATGCGGATAAATATGATGAAGCGATAAGTCTAGCATTAATGAAGCAGCTTGTTTCGATTACTTCTGTGTATTATGTGACAGGCAATCATGAATGGTGGTCGGGAAAGTTCGATAGCTTAGAGAAAAAGCTGCAAGATGCTGGAGTAGAAGTATTGAGAAACAGAAATGTTACGATTCATAATGGGAAGGGACAAATTAAACTGATTGGGGTGGATGATCCAGCAATCGATAGGGAAGCTCCAAATGAAGCAATTGTTGATCAGGAAATGCAATCGGCTTTAAAAGGGTTGGATACAAGTAAGAGCTTTACGTTGTTATTATCTCATCGACCGGAATTATTGTCATTATACGAAAAACATCAAATCGATCTTGTTCTGTCTGGGCATGCACATGGCGGACAAGTAAGAATTCCCTTTATAGGAGGATTGGTAGCACCAGATCAAGGCTTTTTGCCAAAATATACAGCAGGTACATATAAAAAAGGCGATACTACGCTGATTGTTAATAGAGGATTAGGCAACAGCATCATCCCGCAGAGACTATTTAATCGGCCGGAGATTGTGGAGATTACTTTAGCATCGGAAAAATAAGTTGAGATGGCTAATGAAGTCAAAAACTTAGGAGGATAAGGTGAAGATTATCAATCAGTGGAACGAAGCAGATAGTGAGTTCATACGAAAAAAGGTAATAGAGTATAACTTAGAGAAAATACCTGCTGAAGTAAAACATCCAGTTAAGAAGGTTAGCTTTATGATTAGGAATGAAAAGAAAGAAATAGTAGGGGGGATAACAGGAACAATTTTTTGGTATTGCCTCCATATTGATTTCTTATGGATAGATAAGTCCATTAGAGGGAATGGGTACGGAAAAAAATTATTACATAAGATAGAAGATTTAGCGATAGCAAATAATTGCAAAAGCATTCAATTAGATACTTTTAGCTTTCAAGCTCCTGAATTTTATCAAAAAAATGGTTATCAAATAATTGGATTGATTAAGAATCATCCATATAAAGAAATGCAGCAGTATTTTTTAGAAAAGAAACTGATGTAAAAATTACATGAAAAGAGGCTGAGTATTATGAAGTATTTTGTTTCTGATGATCATTGATATGATGCCTTATATTTAGTAGGATAAAAATGGAATAGGGAGTTTGAAAACGACCATCATGTTGGTTAGGAGAGGCGTCCGCACGACTCCTGCGGGATTA
>NZ_JBQRKO010000048.1:0-7762 GCF_052318935.1 Niallia sp. 01092
ATTACACGTAGGTGCTATGTTTTTACCTTCTTTAGTAACTGGTTTTCTTGTTAATAAAATCGGTCGTGCTACTATGGCCATTGCCTCTGCTATTACACTGCTAGCTTCTGGCAGTCTAGCTGCTATGGGACCTGCTGATTCGATGGTAGTACTCATTACAGCACTTGTTTTACTTGGACTTGGCTGGAATTTTGGTTTAATTAGTGGCACAGCAATCATTGTAGATGCAACTCCACCATCCACTCGGGCCAAGGCACAGGGTTCTGTAGATGTTTTGATTGCTTTGTCAGGAGCATTAGGAGGAGGATTATCTGGAATAGTTGTAGCACATTCTAGTTATGCAGCTCTTTCTATTGCTGGTGCTGTCCTTTCATTACTGCTTATTCCAGTTATTGTTTGGGCTGGTAGTAGTAAGAGTAAAGTAAAATAAAAGGAAAATGACTGAAAACTCAAGATATTATTAATTTAAAAGTAGCAATTAATTTTTAAAATAATGGCTAAATCGTAATCAATTACACAAAAAGGATGTTTATAAATGGAAAAAAATTTGCTGAGAGAACTGGTTTAGTAAAATCTTCTGAGATACGTGAAATATTAATAGTAACAGAAAGACCAGAGATCATCTCTTTTGCAGGAGGACTGCCAGCTCCAGAGTTGTTTCCTGTAGAAGCTATTAAGAATGCATGCAATATTGTATTGAATGAAGAAGGTATGGCTTCTCTTCAATATAGTACGACTGAAGGATATATTCCTTTAAGAGAAGCTATTTGTAAAAGGATGGAATATATCGGAATCAACTCTACTATTGAAAATATTCTTATTACATCAGGGTCCCAGCAAGCAATTGACCTTACTGGAAGATTATTTATCAATGAGGGAGATACCATTATTTGTGAAAGTCCAACCTATCTTGCGGCAATTAACGCATTCAAGTCATACAATGCTAAATTTGTAGAAGTAGCTATGGATAATGATGGAATGATTATAGAAGAGCTAGAGAAAACACTGCAAGAGCATCCTAACACAAAATTTATCTATACGATTCCAGATTTCCAAAATCCTACAGGCCGTACATTAAAGCTCGAAAGACGAAAAAAAATGATTGAGCTTGCCACTCAATATGATGTACTGATTGTAGAGGATAATCCCTATGGAGCTGTGAGATTTGCTGGAGAGGCACTCCCGCCTGTGAAACATTTTGACACAGAGGGTAGAGTAATTTATATTAGTACTTTCTCTAAGATTTTTACTCCTGGTCTTCGACTTGGATGGATTTGTGCAGACAAGTCTTTCATTGATAAGTATGTTGCTTTTAAGCAATCAGCTGATTTACATACTGACAGCTTTGCCCAAAGAATTACATCTAAGTATATGGAACTCTACGATCTCGAAGAGCACATTAATAAAATTAAAGCTGTATATAAAGAAAGATGTACAGCTATGTTATCTTGTATCGAAGAATTTTTCCCGAAAAACTTATCTTATAGTATGCCAGAAGGTGGATTATTTATTTGGATTGAACTTCCTGAGTCCGTTGATTCGAGGAAAATATTCGCAGAATGCTTGGAAAATAATGTTGCTTTTGTTCCTGGTGCTCCATTCTTTCCAAATGGGACAAAAAATAATGCTTTACGTTTAAATTACTCGAATATGCCTAAAGACAAAATTATTGAAGGCATGAAGCGTATCGGAGAAGTATTACATCGGGAGTTAGAAAAAATGTAAACTTTTTTATTAGAAGAATTTTAACTGAGTTTTGTTGTATTATTTAACAAATGCAAACTGCGTTTATTGTTCAATATCTCATTTGTTGAACGAACGGATAGGATATTTACATCGGGTGTCCATTGTTCTTATAATTTAAACATCAATAAACAGGTTTAATTCCTTTTATTATTGAGGTATTTAACAAAGAAGATTATTATCATCAATGTGGTCTAAAGAAGTGCTATTATTTTAAATATAACAAGAACATGATTTGATATAGTTTTTATCAGATCATGTTCTTTTTTATGCTTATTTTTATGGTTCTATAATAAATATGTTGGGGTTCAAACACAATTCTAAGAAATAAAATATGCACTATATCACCCATTCTTATATACTTGAGTTGACTAGAAACTAGTATAGAGTGGGGATACGTGCATCATGAATTTTACATAGTTTTACTAGGATTAGAAGAAGTGCTGATTAAAAAAGTGGAAACAGTGGAGGTTAACTTTGTTTCCATGTAGAAATGCCAGTAAAGCAACATACTTGTCCAATTTGTAGCCTGAGAACAAAAAAAGTTCATGATTGTAGGATACAAAAAATAAAACACTTGAAAGTATTTGAACGCTATAGCGTGATATTTTATAGAGAACTCCGATATGCGTGTAGTTGCGGAAAGAAACTATTCTCTGCATATCACTTCTTCGTTAACATTTTTGCATCTTCCTTTAACCGATAAACTATTGATTCAAGTCAATACACCATTCACACATCGCGATTCTTATTTCTTAATATCTTCTATCAGCATTTCAACATTCTCCTTTTTTGTAGCCCAACTGGTACAAAATCTAACAACACTGTGAGTTTCGTCGACTTTTTCCCAAATGGCAAAGGAATACTTTTTGCTCAATTTCGTTATCACATCTTTATGTAAAATAGGAAACTGTTGATTTGTTTTGGAATCGTACCTTAATGAAAAGCCTTTTTCAACAAATGCCTCTCGAATCATCATCGCCATTTCCACAGCATGGTTGGAAATTTCATAGTATAAGCCATCTTCAAACAAGGTTTCAAACTGGATCCCCAATAATCTTCCTTTAGCCAATAATCCTCCTTTTTGCTTGATCATATACCGAAAATCTTTTTTAAAATTATCATTTATGATGACTACTGCTTCACCAAACAATGCTCCTATTTTCGTTCCCCCAATATAGAAAACATCACAAAGTGATGCAATATCAGCTAAGGATAAATCGCTGTCTTTTGAAACCAGACCATATCCTAATCTAGCCCCATCCATAACCAATGGCAAACCACATTCCCGGCAAGCTTTGCTTAATCCTTCCAATTCGGATTTACTGTAAGTTGTTCCATTCTCTGTGGGATTAGAAATGTATACTAAGCCCGGCTGTACCATATGCTCATGAGTCGCATCATTCCAATGAGCAGCATATAATTCTTTTACCTGTTCTGCTCGAATTTTCCCATCATCACTCGGCAAAGTAAGCACTTTATGACCAGTAGCTTCAATTGCTCCGGTTTCATGTACTGCAATATGACCGGTAATTGCAGAAATTACCCCTTGATGGGGGCGTAATATGGAGGAAATAATTGTTGTATTCGTTTGTGTTCCTCCAACTAAAAAATGTATATCTGCATTCTTTGCATCACATGCTTCTCTAATATAAACTCTCGCTTTTTTACAATGTTCATCCATACCATATCCGGGTGTCTGCTCTTCATTGGTTTCAATTAATTGTTTCATAATTCGCTTATGAGCACCTTCGGCATAATCATTTTCAAATCGTATCATGCATATCCTCCTCAGACCTATTTAATTTCTTATGAATCAACAACATAGAAGCATGTATTTCTTTTATTTCTTTTTGTGACAAACCTTGTAGTAATTTCACTATTTGTTCATCAGATTTTTCATTTAAATGATTAAAAAAAGCAGTCCCTTTTGGTGTCAATCGAATTAGACTCGTTCTGTTATCCAATGTCGAACTTTCCTTAATTAGTAGACCATCTTTAATAAGCTTAGCAATGATTCTACTCATATAGCTGCGATCAATATCGAGTTTTTCGACTAAATCGTTTGCTATACACTGTCCCATGAAACCAATCTCTAAAATTACCCGTGATTCTGTAAAAGAATACTCAGCTTTAAATACATGCTTATCTAACAAACCAAGTATATTCGTATAAAACCGATTAAATCGCCTTATATCAGCAACAATATTATCGTTAAGGTTCATAGTATCCCTCTCTTTTTTTGTGGACTATGTCAACAAATAATAAATTGTTTAGTGGACTATGTCAACTTTTTTATTTTTAAATTATTATGAATAAGATAAGCTAAACAAATCACATTTGACACGAGTAGTAAGGTAGATTCTAAAAAATAGTCTTATTGAAATGAATTGTTTTTCAGTAATAGTATAGAAAGATGTTCCTTTTATGTGACTTTATTTTTTTACTTATCATTTAAAATAATATTATCTTATCGAGCATTAAAGTATCATCTGAATAGTAAATCGGCTTTACTAGTAGCTTATTTAATTTCGTTAATATCAGTATAACTATAAACGTTTCCAAAAAGACTCAACAAGTGCACCCCAATAAAATACTAGGTTGCACTTGTTGAGTCTTTTTAATCAGTCTACTTGATAGGGGGAAAAGCAAAATAAGCAAGGCTTTTCGCTTATTAACAATTAATTTCTTTTACTTCTGTCTTTTTAGCTGACAAGATAAAAATTGTACTTATAATACATAATGCTCCTATCCATTCTGCAAAATCAAAAGTTACATGTAGCCAAATAACTGATAAAAAGGCTGCGGATAAAGGCTCTGCGGAAGATAATATACTAGTTTCAGAAGCACTAAGATATCTTAAGCTTTCTAAATAGCAGTAGAAAGCTACCAGTGTACCAAAAATAATAATAAACATAACTCCGGCGTAAGTAGGGAAAGACCATTGCCCCTTAATTTTCCAAGGAGGATGAATAAAGCTAAGTACTAAGCCTCCCACTAACATTCCCCAACCTACTACAATAGTAGATCCCCACTTTAGCAGTAATCTATAAGGGTGCAAGGTATAGAAAACGAGTGCAAGCGCTGAACTCAACCCCCAAAATAGTGCCCATCCAGAAATTGATAGACTATGAATATTTCCATGTGTAACAAGAAAAAAAGTTCCTAAAATAGCTAGCAATACACCACTGGCTTCTTTTAAAGTAGGGAGTCGCTTAGAACGAATGGCTAAATAACAATAATAAGTGCAGGACCTAAAAACTGGAGCACTGTAGCTGTAGCTGCATTTCCATGTTGAATAGCTGCTAAAAAAGTATATTGAAGTGATAGCATACCTATGATACTAAATAGTGTAAGGCTTAATGCATCTCTTCTGTTTTTCCAAATTTTCCATATATTTTTTTCTTTTCTATAAGAAAATGCTAACAATAAAATACCTGATAATAATAAACGTACGACAGTTAACCATTCTACACTCAGATTTTGTTCTTGAAACACATACTGTGCAACAGTACCTGATACTCCCCATAATATTGCGCAAGTTAGTATTAACGTAATTCCTTTTGTTCGCGAGTAAGATTTCATTGTGTTTTTTTCTCTCATAATTTCTTCTCCAAATCTTAATATTACAGTGGAAGTAAATTAAAGCTATAACCTTTATATTAGATGTATAGATGCTTGTCTAACTAAAGAAGGAAATCTTCTGTTAGTTGAATTAGAAGATTTAAATCGTTATTTTTTACTAGGTTTTAAAATTTTTGAAGAACGATTTTCCCAATCGTCTGCCTTGATTCAATCATTTTATGAGCAAGTCTGAGATTTTCAGCATTAATTGGCTCATAACAATAAGTCATGGTTGTTTTAAGTTTCTTAGCATCTATCCATTCGGATACTTGATTCAACAAGTGATGCTGTTGAATCATATCAGATGTTTGGTACATAGACTTTGTAAACATACTGTGTAAAAATAGCGTCACGCTCTTTTTGCGGAGCATGGTCGCATCGAATGGTTGGTTGGCATCTGCAATCCAAGCCATTTTGCCTTGAGGCATGATGATTTCCTCCATCTCTTTCAAATACGGATCTGGTGCACTCAGGCAAAAGATATAATCAACAGAGTCAAATCCCAACTCATTTAATTGAGGGGTTAAAGGTTCATTATGGTTGATTGTAGCAACTGCTCCTTGTTCTTTTACCCATTTTGATGTCTCTTCTCTCGAAGCAGTACCGATAACGGTCAACCCGACCAACCGAGCTAATTGGACAGCAATTGATCCAACACCACCTGCAGCTCCAATAATCAAAATTGACTTGTTTTTATTCAATTTATTGTCCTCAGGAATCGACAAACGCTCAAATAATATTTCCCATGCCGTGATGCTTGTCAAAGGAAGTGATGCAGCCTCGGCAAAAGTCACCGTTTTTGGTTTTATTCCGACTATTCTTTCATCAACTAGATGATATTCGCTGTATCCGCCTGGTCTAACCATGCTACCTGAATAGTAAACTTCGTCACCAGGTTTATACAGTGTGCAATCCGTTCCAATTTCTTGTACGATACCTGCCACATCCCAGCCCAGGATACGTGGATCTGTTTCAGCTATATCTTTAGGAGAGCGAACTTTAGTGTCCACTGGATTGACCGAGATTGCCATTACTTTCACCAGTAAATCGCGTCCGGTTGGTTCAGGCTTGGGTATGTTCACATCTAGTAAGCTTTCCGGATTGTCGACAGGGAGATAGCGATAAAGTCCAACAGCTTTCATTGTATTGGTCATTGAAATCATTCCTTTCCTGAGTTGCAAATGTTGTATTACAAAAAAAATGATAACAGTTGACTTATTCATACGTCCAATTTATTATAATTATCAAAATCATTCATTACAGTAATGGATTGTAAAAGAGAGGAGTTCTTTAAATGGAGTGGAATCAACTCGAATATTTTCAAACGCTAGCGCGGATACAACATTTTACTCAGGCTGCAAAAATACTTCATATTACCCAACCTGCTCTTAGCCGTTCCATTGCAAAGCTTGAAGAAGAGTTGGGAGTTCCACTTTTCGAACGCCAAGGTCGAAAGGTTTGTCTTAATCGGTATGGGAAGATGTTTCTGAAACGAATAGAGGTGGCAATTACAGAGGTTGAAAAAGGAAAGCAGGAATTGTTAGAAGAACTAAATCCAAATTCCGGCACCGTTTCGTTAGCTTTTTTGCATATTACTGGAACTCAATTGGTACCTACAATACTAAGAGAGTTTGGCAAGAAATACCCTAACATCCAATTTGAACTTTCTCAATTTTCAAACGATGTAGCGATGCAAAAACTAGAGCAAGGACAGTGTGACTTTTTCATAACCTCTTCCGTCGTTTTAAAGGAAGGGATACTGAAACTAGATTTACTGACGGAAGAATTATTTGTCGCCGTTCCAACCGGACATCATTTATCGCAAAATAAGGAAATCGAACTTTATCAAATTATGGATGAACCCTTTATAGGTATTAAACCCAATTGTGGTTTGCGAGATACTTTGGACCTTTTTTTTCAAAAAATGGGGTTTACTCCAAAAATTAAG
The DNA here is from genome assembly GCF_052318935.1 of Niallia sp. 01092. Lineage (NCBI taxonomy): Bacteria > Bacillati > Bacillota > Bacilli > Caryophanales > Bacillaceae > Niallia > Niallia sp. 01092. Next base: position 7,316 of record NZ_JBQRKO010000048.1, read on the forward strand.
TTCGAAGGTGAGGAGGTCATTACTGTTGCCGGACTCGTATCGGCAGGACTTGGTGTCTCGATACTTCCTGCTGCTCCTGCACTACAAATGGACGGCATTTCGTGGCTGAAGCTTAAGGAGCCGAGGTGTACCAGAAACATCGGCATTGCTTGGAGTGAAAGTCATTATATGCCACCGTCCGCACAGCTTTTCAGGGAATTTGTTATTGAACAGTACGCAGATAAAACAGTTAAGATGTCGTAAATAAGGAAATAAAATAGTTTTAACCTTAACCATAATTAAAAAAATATCGTAACAGATCCAAGCCCTTCTAAACAGAAGGGCTTAATTAACTTTTATCTTAAAGAAGGCTAGTTAATCGAATGAATATAACAGGAACATGTTTTGATAAAGGTTTAATCAGAGCATGTTCTTTTTTATGGATAATTTTATTTATATATATTTTAT
>NZ_JBQRKO010000049.1:0-6219 GCF_052318935.1 Niallia sp. 01092
ATTCCCACAGGAGTCTACGTGTATTCAGTCTGCTGAGTACTTCTTCTCCCATTTTTTTTAAGTAAAAAACAACAAACTTTGAGAAAACATCCTTAATAAAAACCAAAGGACGAAGCAGCCTATTTGTTTCATAACATTTCAAATAAGCGAAACTCCATCCTCTTTTCTAAAAGAAGGTTATTGAATCATTCTCTTAATTAAACGCATGATTCGTGCTTCTAATTCTGTTATATTAAAAGGTTTTGTTAAATAATCATCTGCACCAAATTTTAAAGCTTGTGCAATATCCGACTTGCTTTTTCTCCCTGTCAGCATCAACACATGTACTTCCTGCTTACTGGATAATTGTTTTACCTGTTGTAAAATTTCCAATCCATCTATAACTGGCATCACGCCATCTAATATTAAAAAGTGCAAACCTGGATGTGTTAACCGATCAGATGATAGAAATTGCAAGCCATCTTCATATGCTTGCACATTAACTGCTAAATTATCAAATGACATTTCACTAATTGTCGTGATTAATATCGAGCGTATTAATGCATCATCATCCACTATGGATACGTTTAGAATTTTTTTAGTTGGGGCAATTTGCATTTTGTTTGCACTTTCAATCCGAGCTCTTCCGTTATTTTTTGCTAAATACAACGCTTCATCTGCTGTTTTGATGGCAGTTTGCAAATCGATATTTTGATGTTCAATACTATAGATTCCCGCAGAAAACGTTAAGGAAAATGACTTTTCCCCCTCATTAAATACGATGTTAGAAAAGCCCTCCAGCATTCTGTTTAACACTTCTTTAACTTCTGCTTCTGTTGCCCGTTGAAAAAGAATAACAAACTCTTCTCCCCCATATCGAAAAAGGGTATCAGTATTTCTAATGCTTTTTTTCATATATTGAGCAAATTCAGCTAATACTTTATCACCCATAACATGACCATATGTATCATTAATTTTTTTAAAGTAATCTAAGTCAATAATAGCAACTGTACCAACAGTATTTGTTCTTGCCATCTCACTTATAAAGCGGTTATAAGAGTCTTGTAAAAATTTGCGGTTATATACTTGTGTAAGTTCATCAATGATGACGGACTGATCAAATATTCTTTTCCTTTCTAAATGACGTTCAATTCGAATTAAAAATTCCTCTATATCAATTGGCTTGCTGATAAAATCATCTGCTCCCATTTTATAAGCGCTCAAGCGTGTAGCTCGATCTTTTTTGATGCTGCACATAATTTTTGGAACGAAAAATCGATTCGAATGTTGTTGTATATCATAAAGAACTTCAAATCCAGATTTTTGCGGTAAGTTTACATCAATAATAATACAATCAGGGTGCATATTATAATATTGATCGATCGCTTTATCTGCCTCTGTACTCGCAACGACCATCCAGCCTTTACTTTCCAATTTATCCTTTAAATAAATTAGTATGGAAATATCATCATCAATAATTTGAATTAACGGTACATTTACTACTCGTTCTCTTGCTGCTTTTGATACGTTTAGCGTAAACTGTTCATAATCATAACTAAGTTCCATTAATTCATAAAGAAACTCTCTTAACTCTTCAATTGGCCAAGGTTCCGTTCGATTTTCTACTTTATGAAGTAATTTTGATGATAATGTATAGATGACGTCTAATTCGAGTGTTCCAGATGTTCCTTTTATCGAGTGAAGAAATTCGTAAACCTTTATACTTTCAATTGGTTGAATTCCCTTATTTTCAAACCAATTCAGCATTTGATCTTTCATTTTTTTCACCAGCAAGCTTCTATATTTCCCCAAAGACATTTAATAGCACCTCTTTATGTTAATACTTTCACAGATAAGTCGTATTTCAAGCTGAACCTATAAATTTCTCATACAAAAAAACCAGCCTAAAAACTTATGGCCGGTTGCACCGATCTTTTGGAATTAACTTTACAAGTAAACTAATTATTGTCCATTTTACTCTTTATCCAAGGATGAAAGCTAAGAAATTTGCAGGAAATTACTTTTACTTTTCTACCTCATTTTACAATACTTTTTTCTTTAACAAAATGCAACACTTTTCATCATTTTTTTCCAATTTTTTAAAGCCATTTCCTTTACCGTTACATAGCTGAAAAAGAAAATTAAGTGAACCGAAACTTTCGGGAATCAAGTAATATAAAATTCGTTCTTATGACGTTGAATATAGTTAAGGATTGTTTACTTCTTTTTCGGGAAGAAAAATTTCATCTGGGGTTTTCTGAAAGATGCTTGCTATTTTTACTGCTTGATCATAAGAGAGTCCTCTTTTTCCATTTTCTATTTGCCAATAATAAGACTTTGTAATTCCTAGTTTATCAGCCATTTTTTGATAAGTATAACCATTTTTCTTACGTACTTCCCGCAGTTTTTTTCGATACATCTCTCCCAGCTCCCTCTGCCTTTATATAGTTAAAATTATACGTAAACACACGGTTAACTTCAACGCAATAATTACTATTTAGTTAACTTTCTTGTATAAATTTACTGTTAGCTATAAGTTAACTTATAATAGTTTTAAAGTGCATGTTCAAAAAGGAGAACAACAAGCGCCGAGAAGTTCAAGAAAGTGAAGCTTAAAGAACCGGACTTTTTGAACAACCTCTTAAAGTGATGGGAGAAGTGAATAAAGAATGTGTTTTCCTGAAAGATTAAGAAAGCTTCGAAAAGATGCGAATCTTACACAATCAAAGCTTGGGGAAAAAATGAATGTGACAAAAGTTTCGATTTCTGGATATGAAACGGGCAATCGCAGGCCGGATACAGAAACCTTGCAAAGATTGGCAGATTTTTTTCATGTTTCTACTGATTATTTACTCGGCAGATCAGCAGTAACAGAAAGCGCAGCAGCCTACTCAATAGGAATAAGAAAAGAACAGCTAATAGAAGATGATTATATTTTATTATCGGAATTAAAAAAATACCCCTACTTATACAGTGAAATAAGGAAAGATCCACAAAAGAATATTAAAAAATTAAATAAAATGTGGAGTTTTCTTCAGGAGGAAGGAAAAAAATAACCAAAAGCTTGTATCATCATTTTTTTTACAAGCTTTTGGTTATTTTTATTAACTTGTTATTTTCCTAAAAAATTTTTAGCAATATACTTAACAATCGTGGTAATCAGGAGTAAAATATATAATAAATCCTATCAGAAAGGTTGGTTTAAATGACAGCCGTTTTAAATACGATTCCACGTCCACTTGTTCGCACAAATCAATGGGTTATTTTTTCCGTTACACTGATTAGTTTGCTAACAGAACAATATTGGATTTTAGTTATTCCTTTAATCGCTGGTTTATTTGGTCTTCTTTTTCATTGGAATCCTATTATGAGAATAGCCAAACTTTTTCTTAAAAAAAATCCGCAAACTTATGTACAGGAAGATGTTGATCAACAGCAATTCAATCAATTGATAGCCGTAATCTGTTTAGGTGGGGGACTTCTTTCCTTTTCAATAGGCTGGACTATTTTAGGTTATATTTTCACCATAATGGTTGGTCTTGCATCGATTGTCGCTATTTTAGGTTTCTGTATCGGCTGCTTTATTCGCTTTCAATGGAAACAATATCAATTTCGCCGCTCTGCTAAATAAAAGCAGAGCGCGAAATCTCCTTTTAGGCTGTCGACAAAAGTTCGTTTTTTTATTTGGCTGTTTTCGTATAGCTTGTTGCTTTTAAACTCGCAGCCCGAATTCACTTCGCTTTCCGTGGGCGAGCGGCGAGCCTCCTCGTCGCATACGCTCCTGTGGGGTCTCGTCTTTCTCGCATTCCCACAGGAGTCTACGTGTATTCAGTCTGCTGAGTACTTCTTCTCCCATTTTTTTACGTAAAAAACAACAAACTTTGAGAAAACAGCCTTTTTTATTTACAGAAGCGACAGCCTGAAGCAATGCTATTCTCCTAATTCTTTTATTTGCTTATAAATGCTTTGAATTTCTTGGATAGACTGTACTAGCTCATTGTTTTCCAGTACTTCTTTTTTTAATTTCCCATTCTCTATATTATCCAGATATACTGTAATACCCTTTTCGAGCTTATTATTTTGTTCAACTATTTGTTCATGTAAATCTTGCATCATACTAGGTGGTTCTAACTTATTAAAGTTTTGAATGTTTTCTTGAAAATCCTTTAATTTTGCTTCTAGCTCTTGTGCAGCCTGCTCATCCGTTACTGCTTTTTCAGTTAGCGCTGGAAGATCATTTGCAAACTGATTGGCTTCATTTACATATTTGGTTGCTTCATCGATATACGTTAATGTATTTTTCGTATCTTCAAGTGGCGAACATGCAGCTAATAATAACATAATCATTGGAATAGCTAATAACCATTTTTTCATAATAAGTACCTCCATTATTTTTTGCCTTTTCCTAACTCTTTTTTAATAATACATTCATCTCCTTTTTAATAGCAAAAAAAAAGACCTCACCAATAAATGGTAAAGGTCTCACAAACAACATAAGTTGCCAATAAAGCCGAGGCCTCGATGCCTGTATTGACGACTTTATTGTACTGTTACTCCCCTTTATACAAAGGTTGTATTATATTATTGTTATAAAAGTTCTAACATAAGCTGTTACTGTAATTATAAGATATAAAGCGTTTTCAGTCAATTAATTATGCTTCGCTAATAATTGTAGTTGGATGAATTTTAACTAGATGTTACTTTAATTGCAACCGATAATCCTCTTATTTTACCCGTTCAATGCAAACTTCAAGCTATTTTTTGCATCTAAGTATAAATCTGCATCCTCCTTATCCAGTGCATAACTTAAAAGAACAACTGTTGTATAAACAGCTTTAAACTGAGCAAGTTGTATTGTCGCTTCATTCACCTCTCCATATATTTGAAAAAATTCCGGTCTGGAAGCTGATGGAAGCATACTGAAAATAATCGATAAATCTACTGCAGGATGGCCGATGTGCGAATCACCCCAATCGATAACTCCAGCTAACTGCCCCTTTTCATCTACTATCATATTACGTATATGTAAATCTCCATGTGTTAATACTTCTATTTTTTCTAGCTGTATTGGCTGTAGAGAAAGTGCATACTTTTCTGCCCGCTTATACAATTCTATATTATCATTAGATTGCAGAATCAAAATATTTTCCAATAATTTCACTTTTCTTTTTCCGATATCCAAACGGAAAAATTCATCATATGGGACAGGTATTTGCTTTATCTTGCTTAAAGAAGTTTGATGCAAGTCCTTCAAAAAAAGAGCCAGCGGTTTTGCCATCCCTATTCGTTGAGCAGCAGTAATCCGTTTTGGTACAACTCCTTCTACTAGATTGTATCCAATAAAACTCCATGGATACTCCTTGCTTTCTCTGCCAAAATATACAGGTTCAGGAACTGTCAAAGGCAATTGACCTGCTAATAACGGCAATAGTTTCGCTTCTGTTTGCAATAATTTCATGGCAATTTCCCGTCTTGGAAAGCGAAAAACAAATTTTTTATTTACAAGAAAGATAGTATTATCAAAGCCCTCCCCAAATTCCTCTATTGATTCAACGACTAAATTCGGAAATTGATTATGCAATAATTTACCTGCAAGTTCTCTTGAAACTACCCGTTCTGGCATCCAGCTGTTCCCCATCTTATCATCACTTCCATATCTTTTTTATTTCGATTTTAGTATGGGCAGTGGAAATCCATTATTTTTTCGTCATCATTTCTGTTGGTTCTGCTGCTCTTGTTTTAATAATAAACATGGAGACAAGCTGACCAATCGCAATACATCCTAAGAAAATTCGTGCATATAAATGATCAACAAGATAAGCACTTATTGCTAAACATATATAGCCCGTAATTAGAATTTTTATTTTTTGCTTTTTAGTTAACCCGCCTCTTTTAAAATCTTTTACATACTGTTGATAAAATCTAGTGGACCTAAACCAATTATTAACTCTATCAGATCCTCTTGTATAAAAATAAGAGGTTAACAACAGAAACGGCGTCGTTGGCAGCAAAGGCAAAAATATTCCGGCAATGCCAATTCCTAAAAAAACAGTTCCTAATGTGATATTTATCCATCTATATAAAGGCTTCAAGGAAAAACTCCTTTCTTACGTACGATAAATATATCTTATTATATAAAGACCAACGCTGCAAAGTATGTAAATGTGGAGATTATTTAACAGTTTCAAACTATGGTTGCCTTTTTATATTTTATAGTATTAACAAACATTGACATCCTCT
>NZ_JBQRKO010000050.1:0-2924 GCF_052318935.1 Niallia sp. 01092
TTTAGTTAAGTCCTCGATCTATTAGTATTTGTCAGCTCCACGTGTCGCCACGCTTCCACCTCAAACCTATCAACCTGATCATCTTTCAGGGATCTTACTAGCTAATGCTATGGGAAATCTCATCTCGAGGGGGGCTTCATGCTTAGATGCTTTCAGCACTTATCCCTTCCGCACATAGCTACCCAGCTATGCCTTTGGCAAGACAACTGGTACACCAGCGGTGCGTCCATCCCGGTCCTCTCGTACTAAGGACAGCTCCTCTCAAATTTCCTACGCCCACGACGGATAGGGACCGAACTGTCTCACGACGTTCTGAACCCAGCTCGCGTACCGCTTTAATGGGCGAACAGCCCAACCCTTGGGACCGACTACAGCCCCAGGATGCGATGAGCCGACATCGAGGTGCCAAACCTCCCCGTCGATGTGGACTCTTGGGGGAGATAAGCCTGTTATCCCCGGGGTAGCTTTTATCCGTTGAGCGATGGCCCTTCCATGCGGAACCACCGGATCACTAAGCCCGACTTTCGTCCCTGCTCGACTTGTAGGTCTCGCAGTCAAGCTCCCTTGTGCCTTTACACTCTACGAATGATTTCCAACCATTCTGAGGGAACCTTTGGGCGCCTCCGTTACTTTTTAGGAGGCGACCGCCCCAGTCAAACTGCCCACCTGACACTGTCTCCCGCCCCGATAAGGGGCGCGGGTTAGAATGTCAATACAGCCAGGGTAGTATCCCACCAATGCCTCCACCGAAGCTAGCGCTCCGGCTTCCAAGGCTCCTACCTATCCTGTACAAGCTGTACCAAAATTCAATATCAGGCTACAGTAAAGCTCCACGGGGTCTTTCCGTCCTGTCGCGGGTAACCTGCATCTTCACAGGTACTATAATTTCACCGAGTCTCTCGTTGAGACAGTGCCCAGATCGTTACACCTTTCGTGCGGGTCGGAACTTACCCGACAAGGAATTTCGCTACCTTAGGACCGTTATAGTTACGGCCGCCGTTTACTGGGGCTTCAATTCAGAGCTTCGCATTGCTGCTAACCCCTCCTCTTAACCTTCCAGCACCGGGCAGGTGTCAGCCCCTATACTTCGCCTTACGGCTTCGCAGAGACCTGTGTTTTTGCTAAACAGTCGCCTGGGCCTATTCACTGCGGCTCTTCTAGGCTATTCACCCAAAAGAGCACCCCTTCTCCCGAAGTTACGGGGTCATTTTGCCGAGTTCCTTAACGAGAGTTCTCTCGCTCACCTTAGGATTCTCTCCTCGCCTACCTGTGTCGGTTTGCGGTACGGGCACCTTGAACCTCGCTAGAGGCTTTTCTTGGCAGTGTGGAATCAGGAACTTCGGTACTATATTTCCCTCGCCGTCACAGCTCCGCCTTATGGCAACGGGATTTGCCTCGTTGCCGGCCTAACTGCTTGGACGTGCTAATCCAACAGCACGCTTACCCTATCCTCCTGCGTCCCCCCATTACTCAAACGGTTCATAAGGTGGTACAGGAATATCAACCTGTTGTCCATCGCCTACGCTCTTCAGCCTCGGCTTAGGTCCCGACTAACCCTGAGTGGACGAGCCTTCCTCAGGAAACCTTAGGCATTCGGTGGATGAGATTCTCACTCATCTTTCGCTACTCATACCGGCATTCTCACTTCTAAGCGCTCCACCAGTCCTTACGGTCTAGCTTCAACGCCCTTAGAACGCTCTCCTACCACTGACATCTACGATGTCAATCCACAGCTTCGGTGATACGTTTAGCCCCGGTACATTTTCGGCGCAGAGTCACTCGACCAGTGAGCTATTACGCACTCTTTAAATGGTGGCTGCTTCTAAGCCAACATCCTGGTTGTCTAAGCAACTCCACATCCTTTTCCACTTAACGTATACTTTGGGACCTTAGCTGGTGGTCTGGGCTGTTTCCCTCTTGACTACGGATCTTATCACTCGCAGTCTGACTCCCAAGCATAAGTATTTGGCATTCGGAGTTTGTCTGAATTCGGTAACCCGATGGGGGCCCCTAGTCCAAACAGTGCTCTACCTCCAATACTCTTTATCTTGAGGCTAGCCCTAAAGCTATTTCGGAGAGAACCAGCTATCTCCAAGTTCGATTGGAATTTCTCCGCTACCCACACCTCATCCCCGCACTTTTCAACGTGCGTGGGTTCGGGCCTCCATCCAGTGTTACCTGGACTTCACCCTGGACATGGGTAGATCACCTGGTTTCGGGTCTACGACCACATACTATTACGCCCTATTCAGACTCGCTTTCGCTGCGGCTCCGTCTCTTCAACTTAACCTCGCATGTAATCGTAACTCGCCGGTTCATTCTACAAAAGGCACGCTATCACCCATAAAAGGGCTCTAACTACTTGTAGGCACACGGTTTCAGGATCTATTTCACTCCCCTTCCGGGGTGCTTTTCACCTTTCCCTCACGGTACTGGTTCACTATCGGTCACTAGGGAGTATTTAGCCTTGGGAGATGGTCCTCCCTGCTTCCGACGGGATTTCACGTGTCCCGCCGTACTCAGGATCCACTCAGGAGGGAACGAAGTTTCAACTACAGGGTTTTTACCTTCTATGACTGGCCTTTCCAGACCTATTCGTCTACCCCGTTCCTTTGTAACTCCATGTAGAGTGTCCTACAACCCCAAGAGGCAAGCCTCTTGGTTTGGGCTAATCCCGTTTCGCTCGCCGCTACTCAGGGAATCGCGTTTGCTTTCTCTTCCTCCGGGTACTTAGATGTTTCAGTTCCCCGGGTCTGCCTTCAGTACCCTATGTATTCAGGTAAAGATTCTATCCCATTACGGATAGAGGGTTCCCCCATTCGGAAATCTCCGGATCAAAGCTTACTTACAGCTCCCCGAAGCATATCGGTGTTAGTCCCGTCCTTCATCGGCTCCTAGTGCCAAGGCATCCACCGTGCGCCCTT
>NZ_JBQRKO010000051.1:0-2826 GCF_052318935.1 Niallia sp. 01092
AGAAATGCATGTGCATTTCTTTTTTTGTGGCTGTCTTCTCAAAGTTTGTTGTTTTTTATGTGAAAAAATGGGAGAAGAAGTACTCAGCAGACTGAATACACGTAGACTCCTGTGGGAATGCGAGAAAGGCGAGACCCCACAGGAGCGTATGCGACGAGGAGGCTCGACGCTCGCCCACGGAAAGCGAAGTGTATTCAGGCTGCGAGTTTAAAAGCAACAATCTATACAAAATCAGTCTTTTTTGTTAAGGAAATTGGACAGTATTCTTAAGGAGTATATGTTTACATAAAATAAAAAGGATGGAAAGTGCAAACCGATTATAATAATGAAACTTTAAGACGGATAAACCGTATTAAAGAGAAAGGAGAGGATGGAAGTGAATGTCCGTAATGTGCTTGCAAGTCTTTGTTATTTAAGCATTTTTGTGATACCTATTATTTTTCCAATTGCAGTTCTTTTTGCAACAAAAGATAAAGAAGTAAAAATACATGCAAAAAAAGGGCTGCTATCTCAGTTAGTTCTTTTAATACCAGTTTTGCTAATTATTATTATTTTTATAATGGATAACTACGGTAATTTAAACTCTGAACCATTTCTTTTTATTTCTTTTATTATTATATCGGGTTTGTTATATGCAATTGTTTCTATATGGAATCTTGTAAAGGGAATTCAATTGTTGTTTATAAAAGAAGTTTAATCCGTAAAACAAATGATAGGCGAAAAATAGAATCTACTTCTTGATGATTAACATAATATGAATGGAGGAATAAAAAATGGCAGATGAGAAAAAACGCATTTTACAATTGCTAGAAAGCGGGAAATTAACGGTAGATGAAGCGCTTGCTTTAATAGAAAAAGTAGATCAAAGTGACTTTGCTCACTCTAGTGCAGTAGATGAAAAAGAAACCGTAAATGAGTTAGCGACAGAAGTGAAATTTCAGGAAAAGAAAAAGGAAACATTCAAGGAAACACCTTCCTTTAATTTTCAATCTGCAAAAGAGAAAATTTTTGGATTTGTAGATTCTACGATAAAAAAAGTAAAAGATGTCGATCTTGATTTAAATTTTGGTCATTATGAAGAAGTTTCTCATATTTTTCAATACACGGATCTTGCACCTGAAAATATCGATATCGATATTCCTAATGGAGAAGTGGAGCTGATTCCATGGGATAATCAAGAAATTAGAGTAGAATGTAAAGCGAAAGTTTATCGGGTAGAAAATTACGAGGAAGCTAAGCAAACATTTTTAAAAGAAGTGGATATTTCTGCAGACCAAGAAAAATTAGAGCTAAAAGTTCATCATAAATGGATGAAACTTTACACAAATGTATATATCCCAAAATCAGCTTACAAAACGGTAAAGGTTCGTTTATTTAATGGGCCGATTAAAACATTTGATCTAGTAGCTGATCAAGTATATACAAAAACAGCAAATGGCAAAATTACAATCGTTGCAGGCCGCATAAATAAAGTAGAAGCAGATGCAGCAAACGGCAGTATTGAAATGGAAAAAAGCATCGTGGAAGAACTGGATGCAGAAACAATTAATGGCGCAATAAAGGTGGAAGGGCACTTTAACAAAGTGGATGTACAATCTTTTAATGGTAATTTAGTATGTACAAACCACTCGAAAGAATGTGAGTACCTTGATCTAAAGGGAACAACCGGAAGCATAGAAGTGAATATTTCGGATGAATTAGCTGTCAATGGAAGCTTAAAAACGAATTTTGGAGGGTTTAATGTAGAATTAGAGGGTATACAAATAATAGAGGAAAAAAATGAGGTTCTGCAAAAGACACTTCAGTTTCAATCTATACAATCCAAACCACAGCGTACAATAATTGATGCGAATACAAAAACAGGGTCTATAAAAATACAAAAAATTGTGCAGCAAAGTTAAGAAGAAAGGAGCGTATAATAAGTGAAGCAGTTGACCCGTTCTAGAAACAATAGAAAATTAGCAGGAGTTATTGGTGGGCTATCAGAAAAGTTTAATATAAATGCGAATCTTGCAAGAGTTATATTTCTGATTGCGTTGATTCCAACCGGTTTTTTTCCGTTAGTATTAATTTATTTACTATTAATTTTTGTTTTGCCAAATGAGGTGTAAAGTTAGATGAGATGGATAGTTGGTATTGTCATCAATGCAATATTTTTTATTGCGCTTGCAGGACTTTTTCAAGATTACTTTTATTTATCAGGGATTGGTGCGGCAATTGGAGCAAGTATTATCCTTTCTTTGTTAAATATTATTGTCAAGCCAATATTAATACTATTGACATTGCCTGTAACAATACTGTCTTTAGGATTATTTTTATTTGTCATTAATGCAATAACACTATATTTAACTGCCCAGTTAATGGGAGACAGTTTCGAGATATCAAGTTTTGGAATGAGTATGTTTTTTAGTATTTTATTATCTTTATTTAACTTGATTGTTCAAAGTACAATACTAAGAAAAAATAAAGAGTAAAAATTAATATTGTTTAGTGAGAAGGAGCTGATTTCTGAAGGTCGTTAAATCTGACTTATAGGAGACAGCTTTTTTCTCATTAATGACGAAATGACTGGATAAAGGTTCAAGCAGGTCGATTTTTTTAAAGGCTATTTTCTCAAAGTTTGTTGTTTTTCACATGAAAAATGGGAAAAGAGGTACTCAGCAGACTGAATACACGTAGACTCCTGTGGGAATGCGAGAAAGACGAGACCCCACAGGAGCGTATGCGAGGTCACTGAAAAAGTGGCTGCTATGAAATAAAGATAATAAAAATCTAAGCACTCAGAGATTTTCGTTCGGTTTTCCGAGGCTTACCACACGCTTTCCG
>NZ_JBQRKO010000052.1:0-1604 GCF_052318935.1 Niallia sp. 01092
AAAAAGCTAGAGTTTAGCAATGAGCTAATCTTACTCTTATATGGAGAGTTTGATCCTGGCTCAGGACGAACGCTGGCGGCGTGCCTAATACATGCAAGTCGAGCGGACTTAAAAAGCTTGCTTTTTAAGTTAGCGGCGGACGGGTGAGTAACACGTGGGCAACCTGCCTGTAAGACTGGGATAACTTCGGGAAACCGGAGCTAATACCGGATAATCCTTTTCTACACATGTAGAAAAGCTGAAAGACGGTTTCGGCTGTCACTTACAGATGGGCCCGCGGCGCATTAGCTAGTTGGTGAGGTAACGGCTCACCAAGGCGACGATGCGTAGCCGACCTGAGAGGGTGATCGGCCACACTGGGACTGAGACACGGCCCAGACTCCTACGGGAGGCAGCAGTAGGGAATCTTCCGCAATGGACGAAAGTCTGACGGAGCAACGCCGCGTGAGTGATGAAGGTTTTCGGATCGTAAAACTCTGTTGTTAGGGAAGAACAAGTACGAGAGTAACTGCTCGTACCTTGACGGTACCTAACCAGAAAGCCACGGCTAACTACGTGCCAGCAGCCGCGGTAATACGTAGGTGGCAAGCGTTGTCCGGAATTATTGGGCGTAAAGCGCGCGCAGGCGGTCCTTTAAGTCTGATGTGAAAGCCCACGGCTCAACCGTGGAGGGTCATTGGAAACTGGGGGACTTGAGTGCAGAAGAGGAGAGTGGAATTCCACGTGTAGCGGTGAAATGCGTAGAGATGTGGAGGAACACCAGTGGCGAAGGCGACTCTCTGGTCTGTAACTGACGCTGAGGCGCGAAAGCGTGGGGAGCGAACAGGATTAGATACCCTGGTAGTCCACGCCGTAAACGATGAGTGCTAAGTGTTAGAGGGTTTCCGCCCTTTAGTGCTGCAGCAAACGCATTAAGCACTCCGCCTGGGGAGTACGGCCGCAAGGCTGAAACTCAAAGGAATTGACGGGGGCCCGCACAAGCGGTGGAGCATGTGGTTTAATTCGAAGCAACGCGAAGAACCTTACCAGGTCTTGACATCTCCTGACAATCCTAGAGATAGGACGTTCCCCTTCGGGGGACAGGATGACAGGTGGTGCATGGTTGTCGTCAGCTCGTGTCGTGAGATGTTGGGTTAAGTCCCGCAACGAGCGCAACCCTTGATCTTAGTTGCCAGCATTCAGTTGGGCACTCTAAGGTGACTGCCGGTGACAAACCGGAGGAAGGTGGGGATGACGTCAAATCATCATGCCCCTTATGACCTGGGCTACACACGTGCTACAATGGATGGTACAAAGGGCAGCAAAACCGCGAGGTCGAGCAAATCCCATAAAACCATTCTCAGTTCGGATTGTAGGCTGCAACTCGCCTACATGAAGCCGGAATCGCTAGTAATCGCGGATCAGCATGCCGCGGTGAATACGTTCCCGGGCCTTGTACACACCGCCCGTCACACCACGAGAGTTTGTAACACCCGAAGTCGGTGGGGTAACCTTTTGGAGCCAGCCGCCTAAGGTGGGATAGATGATTGGGGTGAAGTCGTAACAAGGTAGCCGTATCGGAAGGTGCGGCTGGATCACCTCCTTTCTAAGGAAAATGGAATTTA
>NZ_JBQRKO010000053.1:0-1575 GCF_052318935.1 Niallia sp. 01092
TCAGGCTGTCGAAAAACCTTCGACAGTCTTTATTTTTCAACCAATTCTTCATCTATTCACCGCGTTAATATAGTATAATAAAACTATCAAATAAAGGTTGGTGATTTGGATGTTAAATACGCGTTCCCATACTCAAAATGAAGTAGAATTTGTACTTCTCGATGAACTTGTTCCAGCTAATCATCTCTTACGAAAAATAGATAAATATATAGATTTTTCTTTTATCCTCGATAAAGTCCGTCCTTATTACTCCCAAGACAATGGTCGTCCATCGTTAGATCCCTTAGTTCTTTTTAAAATGATGTTTATTGGTTATTTATATGGCATTCGTTCCGAAAGACAATTAGAGCGAGAAATTCAAGTGAACCTCGCTTATCGTTGGTTTCTTGGTTTGAAAATAACGGACCCGGTTCCTCATCATTCCACTATCAGTTGGAACCGATGCAATCGATTCAAAGATACTACTATCTTTCAAGACATATTTGATGAAGTGGTTCTTTTAGCGATGAATCACAAAATGGTTGGCGGAAGAGTGTTATTTACCGATTCTACGCACTTAAAAGCGAATGCCAATAAGCATAAGTTCACAAGAGAAACTGTAAAAGTAGAAACTCGAGAATACATAGAAGAATTAAATAAAGCAGTCGAAGAAGATCGATTAGCCCACAGAAAAAAGTCTCTAAAGAAAAGGGAGGAGGTGGAGGAAACAAAGGAAATTCGGGTCAGTACAACGGATCCTGATTGTGGCTTTATGTCTCGTGATAATAAACAGGAGATGTTCTGTTATTTAGACCACCGTACGACAGATATGAAATGTAATATCATTACGGATGCCTTTGTTACACCAGGAAATGTTCATGATTCGGTCCCATATTTAGAACGGCTTGACCGTCAGATCGAACGTTTCCAATTTAATGTAGAAGCTGTTGCTTTGGATTCTGGCTATTTAACCAATCCTATTTGTAAAGGAATAATAGAACGAAATATTTTTGGCGTCATCGCACACAGACGATATAGCCCCGTAAAAGGACTTTTTCCAAAATGGAAATTTACCTATGATAAAGAAGCCGATTATTACACTTGTCCAAATGGTCAGAAACTACCTTATCGAACAACCACTCGCGAAGGATATCGGGAATATAAATCAGACGCAAAACAATGTAAAGATTGTCCATTGCTTTCCCAATGTACTCGATCAAAAAATCATACGAAAGTGGTGACACGTCATGTTTGGGAAGAGAATAAAGAGAAGATTCGATTAAATCGTCTTTCCAAATCGGGGAAAATGCTTTATAAATTTAGAAAAGAAAAAGTTGAGCGAAGCTTCGCAGATTCAAAAGAACTGCATGGGCTTCGCTACTGTAGGTTACGAGGAATAAAGAAAGCAGCCGAACAAGTATTAATGACAGCTACCTGTCAAAACATAAAGAAGATTGCCATGCATCTATCCAAGATCTGATAGATGCATGAGAGTCTTTTTTCTTGAAAAAATCGGAAAAAGTTAATACCTTTTAGGTTCTACAAAATTCTAAAAACAAAAAATTGTAGAGAAAATAATACTTTCTCTACAATCTG
>NZ_JBQRKO010000054.1:0-1540 GCF_052318935.1 Niallia sp. 01092
TGTCGTTTTAAGAGGACTACTACGTCTTGAAAGTCATTCGCACTAAAGAGTTGCCTCTCCATGCAGAGTGTTAATGAATCATCAAGTACTTCCACTGTTCCTAGTTGCATACACTTTTTTATCAAACTTAACTGATCCCGAAGGTATCGTGGATACCTTTTTCGCAACTCATTTAAGTAGATTTTTGCTTTTCCTTTGTCTGTAAAGTATTCGCTAACGAACTCAATAAGTTCGTTTATTCCCTTCGACCTATCACGTTGATGGGATCTGTTTTGAATAAGTTTTCCTTTATCAGAACAAATAGAATGTGTGGCCAGTATTTCCCCTGACTCTTGGAAATAGATCACTAATTTATTTTCCTCGGTCTCATAAATATGTACTTCTGGATACTTTTGAAACGTTCCTAACGGAACAGAATACCGGTTCGAAAGGTACATGATTGTATTGTCCTTTCGAACACTTCTTGTTATACTTGGTTTGTGAATATGATTTTGTAAGTTGACCTGTCGCATGTGTTGCTTTTCGACGAGAAACACATCGGTGGGTCTTCTTTTTGTGCCATTGTGGATCTTTCCATTTCCTGTTCTTTTTAACCATTTCTGAGACTGTTCATTCCAAGAATCAATATTTTTAAACACTCTATTATTCATGAAATTATTTTTGATGAACTTTACCGCATTTTCTACTTTTCCTTTGCTTTCCGGGTCAGCTTTTCTGCAGAGTTTCACTTCAAATTTTATTTCATTTACAAATTGTTGAAATTCTTCTGTTAGTAAAATATCACCCTCATTCTCAGACACTACCATTAATCGATCCTGATCGTACAAAATTTCCTTTGAAACACCCCCAAATGCTTGAAAAGCATTCCTATGTGCAGCCACAACATCATTTGTTGTGAAAGGGCGATTTTGATACTCAATGTATTTGTATCTTGAATGAGCTAATACAAATACGATAAACATTAATTTAACCGGCTTACCATATTGGTTTTTTACCGTTTTAAAACCAAAATCAACTTGTATTTGTTCACCCATAGGCGGATCTGGAATTGCTTGGTAGTCCCTGGAACTAGTTTCTTTTGGGATCTCGTAATCCTCACGAAGGCCTCTTACATAACTTCTTACTGTACTTTCTCCCACCTTAAATTCTGGGAACTTTTCTTTTAGCCAGTCTTGAACTTGAGCTGCAGTTAAATCTGGATATTCTCTTAACCAATAAAGAATCAAGTCTTTATGTTTATCTAACTTCTTACTTCTTGTCATGGTTGATGCAGTCCATTCAGCCATTTCCTCCGGTGATTTTCGAATATACTTATAAACAGTATTTCTTGATATATTTAGTTTTCTAGCGATTGTTGAAATACTGTATTTTTGATTGAGCATTCCTCTAATTTCTATATACATTTCAAACTTATCCACCTTTTCAAATCCTCCGCCTTATCATAGAAGTTTAAAATCTATCATAAGGTGGGGAATCATTTTAGTAAATAAGTGTTCAATATTATTCGTTGTAAACTGTTCACTTTAGTTTAGCAGTTACA
>NZ_JBQRKO010000055.1:0-1499 GCF_052318935.1 Niallia sp. 01092
TTAAAGTTTTTTTCAACCTTTTAAATCATTGTTGATGATAAGCAAGTTATGTTTTTCGTTGCTGTCAGAAGCAACTTTTATATAATAACAAGGATAGATGCTTTCGTCAAGACTTTTATGAGTAAATAATTTCTGTTTTTCTTAACAATCGATTCTACTAAGCTATTTATTATTATATAGAACATTTATTCTTTGCCAATTTTGAATAGTAAAGGGCCGGAGCTTCGCCTACTTTAATGAAAAAAAAAGCTAGTGATGGTGCTTCGTAGTTTGTTTTTATCCTCATGGAAGATAGATTGGCTCCGCTCGTGCCGCCTTAATTTGCATAGAGTCTGCCAACACTTCTATTTTTTCATTCAGGGATTGTGAGAGAGAAAACTCACAATTGTTTCCAAGCGATTTTTTACCTGCTGCCTGTATACTCTATAATAGCTGTTTCATTAATATTAACCCAGGATATAAACAGCGCTTCTTCAACCAGAAAACCAATTAAATTTAAATAGATAATTCAAATCTAAAAGAGGAACACATAATACATTGGATAGAGATACTTCAAAGAAAAAAGAAATGATTATTAATGTTTATAGAACATCTTTGGTTATTTTTACAGACAATAAGTACTGTTCCGTAAAGGCGGCAGAAAATTAGATAGCAGCGGCAATTTGCATAGTGGCGCTCTCTTCCATCGATTGACCGAATAAAAACATCCATAATCGATCAAATGATAAGTCGGTCGCCCTTCCTTAAAAAAGCAGGAATAGATTCGAAGGGGTTTACCGGACATAGTTTACAAAGTGGACTTTCCACAAACTCGGCAATGATGTCGATAAACTGATATTCCTATCATGAAACAAACCGATTATAAACCAGGGAAATGATCCGTTCGGTATGCACAAACAAGGCTAAAGTATAAAAATAATGCGAGTAGCATTTTAAAGAACCTATAAAACATGCCCATTTTGTAGAAAAATACTACTTAATTATACAATATTGTTAATTATTAAAGTTGTTTTAAAGAAGGGCTCTTTTCGTATAGATTGATGTTATTTAACCCGCAGCCTGAATAAACTTCACTTTCCCCGCAGGAGTCTACGTGTTTTCAGGCTGATCAGTGCTTCAGCCATGTTTATTATTTTATTCAAAAACAACAAACTTATAGAAAACAGCCTAAAGAAATATAAAAGGCTTGTTCGAGTGAACAAGCCTTTTATATTTCAAATTCTAATTAGGTTTTTACGCGCCTTAGAGGATTCGAACCTCTGACACACGGCTTAGAAGGCCGTTGCTCTATCCAGCTGAGCTAAAGGCGCAAATTATTATGACTGAAAGAGAGATTTAAATCATCGTGAAATTATCTGACTTACGCCCTTTGGTTCCTTTTCAGCTTATTATGTATTTTATAAAATGGCTCCGCAGGTAGGATTCGAACCTACGACCGTTCGGTTAACAGCCGAATGCTCTACCACTGAGCTACTGCGGAACAATAAGTATTTATCTGA
>NZ_JBQRKO010000056.1:0-1445 GCF_052318935.1 Niallia sp. 01092
ATTTATTTGAATAGTATAGTAAGAACACGGCACGAAGGCAAAAATCTCTACTGCGGTTAGCATTCTGATATTCGTGGATTTTCACATTTTATCTTTCCGTATAAAGGACTTTCCACTAACTCGTTACGTGCGTTAACCTAATTAAGATATAGCACAGAGGAGGCACGTGGGTTTTCCTTTCCGGTATTACTCTTTGCCTTCGAGCCCTATTCTCATTTATCTATTTTTACATTCATTCCATTCCTTTAGTATCCATGTTTTTTTTAAAATTTAAGTTCTTAATGTACCTTCTACCTCTTGAGTAATAGCCCAAATAAACCCTGCCAACTCTCTTGCAATTGCGGTGATTGCTTTACTACTTTCTTTTCCTCTGGATAATAGTCGATAATATTTTTTATGAAGCCGATTTTGAGCTTTCCAGGATATCGCTTGAATGGTTGGAGATAGACCATCTTGTCGTCTCTTTAAATCTCCTTTTACTGCTGGTTGATAACGATAACTCCAGGCAGACTCAATTAACAGACGTCGAACATGGCGATTTCCTGTTTTAGTGATTGCCCCTTGTCTCCTTCTCTCGCCACTTGAGGATTCGCTTGGAATTAATCCTATATAAGCCATCAATTTTTTTGGAGTGGGAAAACGATTAAAAGAACCGATTTCCGCCACAAGACTGGTCGCTGTAATGAGCGCAACACCTCTTAATGCTTGTAAGGCTTGAATCGTTGGTGCATGAACACCTTCCGTTGCTTGTAATTTAATTTCCTCTTCGAGTCTTAAAATACGCTGTTCTACCTCTTTTAATTGATGATAATATTCCTGAAAAACCACTCGTAAAGCTGCACTTTCAAACTTTAGTATATCTAGCCAGTCACGATACTTTCTGGTCCATTTATTCACTCCAGCTGGTTGTTTGATATTATTACGTAGTAAAAACTTTGATAAGCGATGCTTCGCTCTTAACTCATCTTCTTTTGCATCTTCACGTGCTCGAACTAAATCTCGGAGAGCTTCATCTTCTGTAGTAGGAACATAGATAGAAGTTAATTCACCTGCTCGATATAACTGAGCGAGACGGATAGAATCCCTGCGATCCGTTTTAATACGCTCACCTGGTTTTTGCGGGATTAAAGATGGAGCTATTACCTCACAATGAACACCCAAGGTACTTAATAATCTATATAATGGATATCCAGTTGGACCTGCTTCATAACAAAATCGTAAAGTGTGAGGATCTCCAAGTTTTTTCACTAATTTTCTAACTGCTTCGGGTGTATGAGGAATCATTCCAAAGTATCTAGGCTCTCCTCGACCCTCTTCAGCAATAGCGACTGCAATTTTTTCTTTTGATACGTCTAAACCTACAAATTTTGTGGTATCCTTCATAATGACTAGCTCCTTTCGTAATGTAGCTATGATTTGGTTTTTTTGTTTTTTCACATTAAACA
>NZ_JBQRKO010000057.1:0-1352 GCF_052318935.1 Niallia sp. 01092
GGTAAGCCTCGGAGAACAGAACGGAAACCCTTACTTCCTATTTAGTTGCTTATTTTCCTGTTTTTTGAAGTTTAGATTGATGACATTGGGTCTGACCCCCTGACCCCCAGTGCGTTAAAAGTGTTTGTTTTGCTATACGAAAAAACATACAATAGAACTGTCAAATGAGGCACAATTTATTAATTTACGAAAACTAAAAGGAAGAAAATGGAGGAATGAACTTGCCACATATTATGTTTCGTGGAATTACTACCCAACAATTAAAAAATATTAGTAGACCATTAGTAGAAGAACTCGCAGCGATTTGTGAATGCGGTACGGATAACTTCACGTTGGAATTACAACATTCTACTTTTGTATTTGATGAGAAAGAAATAGAGGCTTTTCCTCTTATAGAGGTTAAATGGTTCGAAAGAGGACAAGAAATTCGTGATCAATTTGCTCAGGCGATTACAACATACATAATGGACTTTGGGCTTACAGAAGTAGAGGTTGTATTTACTGTATTCTCGGAGTCATCTTATTATATTAACGGAAAGCATTGTGGAAGTTAAAAATTATTTTTATTAATTTCTGAGCCTTTATATACAAGGTTTTAGACAAAACTTGTATATAAAGGCTTTTTTATGCAAAAAATGGAATGCTATAAACAAGTTCTATAGAAAAAGTAGGCTTATTTTATTAAGATCGATAATGATTTGCTAACAACTACCCATACACCCTATCAAACATCGACAAAATTCAGGGCGTCCCTTTAGATTGCACCCATTTATTATCCTACCTTCAATATTTTACAAATGTGGTGATACCATGATGCGTAATATACCTACGATGGCTTAATTCCTCCAACCACTTTTTAGCATTTAATTGGTATGTACCGTAAATATCTCGGTACGTATAACTCCCCACATTTACTTCAATTGGTTCTGGTTTGGCTAGCATTGTTTCCATGTAATATTCGAATGCGTGTTGATTCGGTACACTGTAAATTTCAAACACATCTCCTATTTCCATATACTTTTCAATATATGTAAGAAATAAGCGGTTCCCCACTCCATTTACCTCGTAAATATAAGGAAAAGAAAACAGACCTTCCACCTCTCTCTTCCAATAATCGTCCATTTTATGAACAGTAAAGAATATAAAATCTTCCTCACGTTCAAATACTGTTCGATTATTGTATTCTTCGATTTCATCAGGCATTTTAAATGGTTTGGATGAAGCTAAAAATGTGATTTCTGTCATCGCTTTATATCTCCTTTATTTTAAGGCTCTGTTAAACTTGCCTGTTGATTTCCGTTCCAGGCGTTCGCTTTCCGCGGGCGGTCCGGGAGCCTCCTCGGCGCTGTGCA
>NZ_JBQRKO010000058.1:0-1312 GCF_052318935.1 Niallia sp. 01092
ATCCATTTGGAAATTTATTTACAATTAGACTTGTGCAACGACGACAATTTACTTATTAAGGAATGGCTTTTCCTTCAATTTTTCGAAGCCAAATATGCGCTGGTTTCCACAGTGCAGCCCTTAAATAACGGCTAATCTGTAAGGTCTTTCGCTTACTTTTTGTCTCGATCTGAACGAGAACATGTAGGCAAAAAACGATTAATGCTATAAATACTTGATTTTGAATCGCCCATTCGCTTTGACCATAGAACTTTTTTATGCTGAGATGTTGTTTAATCCATTTGAAAAACAGCTCAATTGCCCAGCGAGATTTATACATCTCTGATATTTCTTCGGCGTTCAAATCAAAACGATTTGTAATTAAATGAAGTTCATGCCCTTTTGAATCCATTACTTTTAAAAGGCGAAAGTAATTTTCAGCACGGTTTTGTGTTGTCCCAATCAACACCATTTGATCCGATAAAACAGCTGTATTGTCCGGAAGTTTAAAGTTATAAACCTCCCGTATGACAGCGTTTTTCCGTAACCTTGTAAGAAAGAAGTAGCCATCATCAGTCATGCGATCAAAGCGCTCGTAATCTAGGTACCCACGGTCAAACACATACATGCATTCCTTGTCATCCACCATGATTTCAAGCTGACCATGGTCATGTTCTTTTGCATTTGTTATAACGGCCTTTTCGGGATAGGAAGTTCCTTTTTCCATAAAGACTAGACGCAAATGCAATTTAACTCCCGCCTTTGTTTTGCGGAATTTTGCCCATTTATGATTCGTCAAATTGAGTGGCAATGTGCTTGAATCGATAATTTTTACAGGCATGATAAGTTTTGTATAGTGTGTTTTGGCATGAATTTGTGCGACTAAATCAAGGAAAAGCCTTTGGAATAGATCTGGATTCATGCCATTCAATCGGCGTGAGAGCTGAGAAATACTAATTGAATCGAGATCAATGCCTTTCTGCAATAGGTCATCGAAAAGACAATCGCTTAGCGCATGTAGACTTTCGATTTCTTCTAGCTGCGCAAAAAGTAATAATTTCAGGAATGATTCTGCCGTTAATTTTTTCGTATAGTAATCTAATTTCAACGTTTTCACCTGTTCCTCAAGTAATTGAAGATTTATTGGTAAAAACCATTGTCCAAATGAAGTTTTTCGTGTAATCTTGTCCATGAGATTGGTCCTTTTTAGTGGATTTGGACGGGTTGCCACCTGACTTTATCCATTATAAAGGACTTTTTCTTTGCACAAAATAATAAAATTGAACATTTTGAGTATTTTTAATAGTCAAATTAAATTAATGCAACACTAGTG
>NZ_JBQRKO010000059.1:0-1089 GCF_052318935.1 Niallia sp. 01092
ATTTCTCTTCCTTTGTATAGCGAATATTTTCTTTTTCTGAGTAGGCAGTATCCCCAATGATTGTTTCAATTTTTATTCCTGTTTTTTGGCTTTTTTTAGTTAACTCTGGAAGATACTTTCCATCACTTTTTTCTCCTGTTGTCACAACTGCTGCAGTTATAATTCGTTCATCACACATCGTGTAATGTGTTTTATATCCAAAGAAAGAAGAATCCGCTGATTTATGCCCCACACGTGCATCTGGATCCTCTGAAAAGCTCAATTGTTCGGTGTAGTCTTCTACCACTTCTTTTAAAACATTTACTTTCTCCTTCACAGCAGGGATGGCAGCGATTTGTGGTTCTGATTCGACAACTGAAAGGAGTTGACGGCAATAATCCAATTCTTCTTTTACTTCATTAGAAGTTGTTTTTGATGGGAATTTTTCTTTCATTGAATCGTCAATTTGGTAGACAGCTTTTCGAACATTTTTAGATTTCTCTTGTAAAAATTCTTTTGGTGACTTTTGGTTATAACGTGCTTTTGTATGAGTAGAATCTACAATAATGGTTTTACTTTTTATGATTTCTTTATCAAGTGCAATCTCCACTGTTTTGCCGATAAGCATATCTAATAAACCCACATCTTGAAGACGGAGCTTACGAAATTTCGTTAAAGAACTTGGATCAATAACGGCCTCTTCTGGTGCCATATCGAGGAAATACTTAAACGACATATCATATTTGGAACGTTCTACTACATCTACATCTGACAAATCATAAATCGATTTAAGCAATAGATATTTGAACATACGAATCGGCGGCACTGCATTGCGACCGTTATCCAGACAATATTTTTTTTTCAATTCTTCAAGAATGAAGGAAAAGTCCACTAAATCATTGATTTGGCGAAGCATATTATCTTTTGGGACAACGAAATCATAAATAGCTAGAAACGGACTAAGCGTGAAAGATTCTTGATTGGCAATCATTTTTATACCACCTACATACATTTTAATATCATAATTATAAAACAAAAAGGCAGTTGAAAGTTCGATTAAATCAAACTTTCAACTGCCTAAAAAAAAAATTGGACTTTTTCAGTGGCCTC
>NZ_JBQRKO010000060.1:0-938 GCF_052318935.1 Niallia sp. 01092
TGTAAGCGTCAAGTACATTTGAACAATTTTGCTTATTAATTTTGAACACTTGCTTCTTTAAAAATAGTTTCTCTATGTTTCATCCTATAGCTTGAATCATTAAAATGAACAATTTCCGCACGATGAATGAGACGATCCAAAATAGCTGTTGCCACACCCACGTCACCTAATAGTTCGGTCCACTCTTTTGGGGAACGATTAGAAGTTAAGATAATGGATGAATTGTTGTACAAGTCATTAACCAATTGGAAAAATAAGTTTGCTTCTCTCGGATCCATTGCGGCGTACATCAAATCATCAATAATGGCTAAATGTGATTCTTTCATTCTCTTAATCCTTGTTTGGGACTTTCTCGTTATGTCCATGGTTTTCAATGTATGTACCAAGTCGCCCATCGAAATAAAAGAGACTTTGTAACCTCGCTTGATCGCTTCTAATCCTAATCCAACCGCCATGTGTGTTTTTCCAACACCTGGCGGTCCTAATAGAATGAGATTAAATAACTGCTCAATCCATGCTAAATCTTTTAATTGATTAAACTGCTTTAAACTTAATGATTCTTGTTCATCTAAATTAAATTCCTCTAAAGGAGTGATGCATGGGAATGCTGCAAGTTTTAATCGTTTTTCCATGTTTTTCTCGTCTCTAATTTTCCGTTCATATTCCACTACATTATTCAGGAAGGAAATATAACTTAGCTGTTCCTTCTCAGCTTCTTTCAGTAGGGAAGGAAGATTTTTTGAAATTTCCACTAGTCTTAGTGATACAAGTGAGTCTTGTAGATATTTAATTTGCTTCATTTTGCACTCTCCATAATTACGACATACTCTTCCAATGGACGTTGCTGTGCTTCGGTTTTTACCAGTGTTACCTCAGCGATGTCATTATAATTTGTTTCCATTTGTTGATCGCTAGCGTTTGTGCTGTCCACTTGTCGT
>NZ_JBQRKO010000061.1:0-841 GCF_052318935.1 Niallia sp. 01092
AAGGAATGAACGACTTTCACACCACGTGAATCTTTTACACTTAAATTTTTAATAGAAAGAATGGTTTCCTTTGGCTGTGCTTCTTTTTTATCTGTTTTAAACGTAACTTCTCTGCCTACCATTAAACTAGCTAATTCATTTGGATTTGTTTCGCTTACATTGTATGTACCAATTCCTACTCCTTTACGAATAACGGTAACTCGATCGCACACTTCCATAATTTCTTTTAATTTATGGGTAATCAAAATAATTGATTTTCCTTCTTTTATTAACGTTTTGAAAATGGCCATTAATTCGGTTATTTCTTGAGGAGTCAACACAGCAGATGGTTCATCAAAAATTAATATTTCCGCACCTCGATAAAGCGTTTTTAAAATTTCTACTCTTTGCTGCATCCCTACTGAAATATCAGAAATTTTCGCTTTTGGATCTACTGCCAACCCATATTTTTCCGAAATTTCCTTTACTTCTTTTTCTGCCTTTTTTAAATCGATTTTCCCTTTATTGACCGTTTCTTTTCCTAAAATAATGTTCTCGGTAACGGTAAATGTATCGATCAACATAAAATGCTGATGCACCATGCCAATTCCTAAATCGTTGGCTACATTCGGATTAGAAATGTTCACCTTTTGTCCCCGAGCCCTAATTTCTCCTTTTTCCGGCTGATATAAACCAAAAAGAACATTCATTAAGGTTGATTTCCCCGCACCATTTTCTCCAAGCAGTGCATGGATTTCTCCTTTTTTGACTTGAAGTGTGATATTATCATTGGCAACAATTCCAGGGAATTCTTTGCGAATATTTAACATCTCAATTACATATTCCATCATTTTCACTCCTT
>NZ_JBQRKO010000062.1:0-744 GCF_052318935.1 Niallia sp. 01092
AAGATTTAGCGCCCGTAGCTCAATTGGATAGAGCGTCTGACTACGGATCAGAAGGTTATGGGTTCGACTCCTTTCGGGCGCGCCATATATCGGGAAGTAGCTCAGCTTGGTAGAGCACTTGGTTTGGGACCAAGGGGTCGCAGGTTCGAATCCTGTCTTCCCGACCAGGAAGAGCATAAAAGATGGGGCCTTAGCTCAGCTGGGAGAGCGCCTGCCTTGCACGCAGGAGGTCAGCGGTTCGATCCCGCTAGGCTCCACCAATCAAATAATTAATTATGGCGGCGTAGCTCAGCTGGCTAGAGCGTACGGTTCATACCCGTGAGGTCGGGGGTTCGATCCCCTCTGCCGCTACCAAATAATTAAGATAGATTTTATAACAAAAAAATAATAGTACTTTTATTTGGACCTTTAGCTCAGTTGGTTAGAGCAACGAGGAAGTACATCATGAATAATCTTCGAGTTGTACTCATCGAATAGCTTCTTGAATAATCCTACTGAGATGAGGACAGACATTTTAAAGCAAAACAAAATATTGACATTTACTTTATTTGGACCTTTAGCTCAGTTGGTTAGAGCAGACGGCTCATAACCGTCCGGTCGTAGGTTCGAGTCCTACAAGGTCCACCATTTATCGAGGAGGAATACCCAAGTCCGGCTGAAGGGATCGGTCTTGAAAACCGACAGGCGGGTCAAACCGCGCAGGGGTTCGAATCCCCTTTCCTCCTCCATTTGATAAACAATTAA
>NZ_JBQRKO010000063.1:0-727 GCF_052318935.1 Niallia sp. 01092
TGTGATATCTGTCAGTAAAACTTTTCCAGGTATTCCTTGCTTAAATTCCCTGTTTAATTTGTTAGGGACAACCTGATGCTCTTTTGTCGCTTTAGCGATCCTTTTATAAGGATTTGGTCTCCTGTGAGGACAGACGATTCCATATTTCTTCATAATTCTTTGGATCTTTTTACGGCTAAAGATTATGTTAAAATCATTCTCCAATATCATTTTAATGGAGCGTGAACCTTTCTTATATCCTTGCCGATCGAAGGCCTTTAAAACGATTTCCTTCGCTTCCAAGTCCAATTTCTCCCTTGCTTCTCGGATAGAGGAAGCCTTTAGGAAGCTATAATATCCAGACCGGGAGACCCCTAGTAGGTCACAAAAATACCTGGTCATCCCCTTAAATCCATTTTGTTCTATGGTCTCCTGAATCAATTGATAGGCTCTATTCGGATTTAGATTTTCGCTTGCGTTTAGCAGCCTCCTTTCTGTCGTTTCTAGCTTTTTTAACAACTCCACTTGTCCTTCCAACAATTCAATTCTTGCCTTTTGCCTTTCAATCACTTCGAACGGTGTAAGTTCTCGTTTCAAAGGTCTGCCGGAAGCCGTTTTCCTCGAATCAGTAAGCCCTATCAATCCATTCTTTTCATAAGCTTTCTTCCACCTACAGGCTGACTGTTCGATTCGTTTTATTCCTATAACGTCCACATCGAAGCCGTTCTCCACAAATATCTGACGAGGG
>NZ_JBQRKO010000064.1:0-703 GCF_052318935.1 Niallia sp. 01092
TTATTGCCCTTATTTCTGTGGTGGTGATGTGGCTTCTTTTAGAAAAAACAACAAAGGGCTATGAATTAAAAGCGGTTGGATTTAACCAGCATGCCTCTCAGTACGCTGGTATGAATGTGAACCGCAATATTATTCTTTCTATGGTGATTTCTGGTGCCTTTGCTGGTCTTGCAGGTGCGATGGAAGGTTTAGGTACATTCGGTTATGTCAGTACAAAAGGCGGCTTTACTGGCGTAGGGTTTGATGGAATTGCCGTAGCGCTTCTAGGTGCAAATGGTCCAATCGGCATCGTATTAGCTGCCATACTATTTGGCTTCTTAAAAGTAGGGGCATTAAATATGCCGCTTGAAGCGGGTGTGCCAAATGAAATGGTCGATATTATTATTGCACTTATTGTATTTTTTGTTGCTTCCAGTTATATGATTCGCTTATTTTTGGAGAAATTAAGTACAAATAAAAGAAAAAAGGGGGAGAAGTAAGTGGGATTAATGGATGTTTTATTCATTGTCATTCCTTCTTCACTATTATGGGCTGCGCCGCTGATTTTTACTGCACTCGGAGGTAATTTTTCAGAACGGGCTGGTGTAGTAAATATAGGGTTAGAAGGATTAATGGTCATGGGGGCTTTTTCCTCTATTGTGTTTAATTTAACCTTTGCAGACAGTTTAGGAGCGTGGACTCCATGGATTGCCTTGCTTTTCGC
>NZ_JBQRKO010000065.1:0-699 GCF_052318935.1 Niallia sp. 01092
GAAAGAGCATAAAATTTTTGGGGCCTTAGCTCAGCTGGGAGAGCGCCTGCCTTGCACGCAGGAGGTCAGCGGTTCGATCCCGCTAGGCTCCACCAAATTTAAATAAAAAAACAATGAATTATGGCGGCGTAGCTCAGCTGGCTAGAGCGTACGGTTCATACCCGTGAGGTCGGGGGTTCGATCCCCTCTGCCGCTACTATATGATTTTATAATAAATTTTCATTCGGACCTTTAGCTCAGTTGGTTAGAGCAACGAGGAAGTGCATCATGATTAATCTTCAAGTTGTACTCATTGAATAGCTTCTAGAATAATCCTACTGAGATGTGGACAGACGTTTTAAAGCAAAACAAAATATTATTATTTACTTGATTTGGACCTTTAGCTCAGTTGGTTAGAGCAGACGGCTCATAACCGTCCGGTCGTAGGTTCGAGTCCTACAAGGTCCACATATATCAAGGAGGAATACCCAAGTCCGGCTGAAGGGATCGGTCTTGAAAACCGACAGGCGGGTCAAACCGCGCAGGGGTTCGAATCCCCTTTCCTCCTCCATTAATTAAATTATTTCATAGTGGAGCAACGAGCTTTACTTCAGTGAATATACATCGAGTTGTACCGATTGAACTGCTTCTTGAATAGACATTCTGAAAATCGGGACAGTAGACAGTAGAAAAACTGCATGAACAAATTTATTTAAATAT
>NZ_JBQRKO010000066.1:0-651 GCF_052318935.1 Niallia sp. 01092
GGTCGTTTATTAATTAATGTTGTATCAGGAAGCAATCCTGCAGAGCAAGCAGGCGATGGTTCTCATGTTAGTTATGATGAACGTTATGAACTGACAGATGAGTTTTTAGATGTTTGGCGTTCTTTGCTAGCTGGAGAAGAAGTTCATCATGAAGGCAAGCATTTAAATATTGACGGCGGCCGCCTTGTTTATCCACCAGTACAAACGCCTCATCCTCCTATCTATTTTGGTGGTTCATCAGAGAAGGCGCTTGATATAGCAGCAAAGCATAGTGATGTGTATTTAACATGGGGAGAACCTGTGGCACAGGTAAAAGAAAAGATTAGCAAAGTAAGAGCATTGGCTGAAAAACAAGGCAGAACAATAACATTTGGCATTCGTCTGCACGTTATTGTTCGTGAAACAGAAGAAGAAGCATGGGAAGCAGCTAATGATTTAATCAAGTATGTAGATGATGAAACAATTGAAGCAGCACAAAAAGAATTAAGCAAACATGTTTCAGAAGGACAGCGCCGGATGTTAGAACTTTCTAAAGGAAATCGAGACAATCTAGAAGTCAGCCCCAATTTATGGGCGGGGATTGGCTTAGTTCGCGCTGGTGCTGGCACAGCGTTAGTCGGTGATCCAGAAACAGTAGCACAACGCCTCAAA
>NZ_JBQRKO010000067.1:0-635 GCF_052318935.1 Niallia sp. 01092
TATTCCATCACAGATTGTTGACGAGTTTGTTGTTCAGTTTTGAGGGAGCAATTCTTCAGGATAAATAGGGTAAAAGAGATATGAAGTTTATCTTTATCCGAAACCAAGGGTAAGGAGTAGCGAGTAGATCAAGGAAACGACCGAACGAGCACCGGAGCGTACAACTGTACGTGAGGAGCGGAGAGAGGAAGTTGACGCAGAGATACGAAGCTAATCGTTAGCCGATTTATAATGAAGGGCCTATAGCTCAGCTGGTTAGAGCGCACGCCTGATAAGCGTGAGGTCGATGGTTCGAGTCCATTTAGGCCCACCATATTTTAATTAAATAAAACCCTTACGGGGCCTTAGCTCAGCTGGGAGAGCGCCTGCCTTGCACGCAGGAGGTCAGCGGTTCGATCCCGCTAGGCTCCACCAAACGAATTTATCGTTTCTTTTTTGTTCTTTGAAAACTAAATCATAATATGAAGAAACCAAGAATAAACCGAGTAATCGCCATCTTAGATTCTCTATTTAAAGTAGATAGTAGTAAAATACCATCTACCTAATAGCAGAAAACATGAGAGCAATGAGAAGCGAGTAGGTCAAGGAAGCGACCGAACGAGCACCGGAGCGTACGATAGTACGTGAGGAGCAGA
>NZ_JBQRKO010000068.1:0-609 GCF_052318935.1 Niallia sp. 01092
TTAGGGCATATTCCACAGGATCGCCATAAGCACGGGTTAGTGTTAGACTTTCCAATTGGCCAAAATATCGTCTTGCAAACGTATTATCAACCACCTTTCTCGAAAAATGGCTTTTTAAATCAGAAAGAAATTGATAAAAAAGCGAAAACATTAATTGAAGAGTATGATGTGAGAACACCTGGCATTCATACGCCTGCACGTGCTCTTTCTGGTGGAAATCAGCAAAAAGCAATCATCGGCCGTGAAGTAGACCGAAATCCGGATGTATTAATCGCGGCACAGCCAACTCGTGGTCTGGATGTTGGGGCAATTGAGTTTATCCATAAACGTTTAATTGAACAGAGAGATAAAGGCAAAGGCGTCCTGCTTCTATCGTTTGAACTAGATGAAATATTAAATGTAAGTGATCGAATTGCCGTTATTTTTGAAGGGGAAATTATTGCTATCGTTAATCCGAAAGAAACAACAGAACAAGAATTAGGATTATTAATGGCAGGATCGAATGACAATAAAGTAGGTGTGGAGAAAAATGTCTAATACAGTAAAGAAAATTAGTATTCCTATCGTATCCGTTCTGCTTGGCATACTAGTAGGAACCATTATTATGCT
>NZ_JBQRKO010000069.1:0-548 GCF_052318935.1 Niallia sp. 01092
ACCAAAAATATGCATAATATATGCATATTTTTTTGTATAATTTTATAAAAAGTAATAGCCAAATTATATTAAAAAAAAATTATTTTTTATTGACAAATATTTAATAGATTTTATATAATATTACTTGTCGCTAATTGAATAAATGTTTTATTGATACTTTCATAGCGTAAGATTCGTACTAACTTATTTAATAGAAGGCCCATTGGTCAAGCGGTTAAGACACCGCCCTTTCACGGCGGTAACACGGGTTCGAATCCCGTATGGGTCACCAAATGGAGGATTAGCTCAGCTGGGAGAGCATCTGCCTTACAAGCAGAGGGTCGGCGGTTCGATCCCGTCATCCTCCACCATATTTATTAATCAAACTGTATAAAATTGCCGGTGTAGCTCAATTGGTAGAGCAACTGACTTGTAATCAGTAGGTTGGGGGTTCAAGTCCTCTCGCCGGCACCATTTAAAATGAGCCATTAGCTCAGTTGGTAGAGCATCTGACTTTTAATCAGAGGGTCGGAGGTTCGAATCCTCCATGGCTCATCACTTAAAAATAT
>NZ_JBQRKO010000070.1:0-542 GCF_052318935.1 Niallia sp. 01092
CTCCACCAGGGAAATTGCCATCTTTTGCTTTTGTCGTAACATCTTTTACTGCTGTAGAAACACCTTTTAATGCAGATGTTAACACTACATTATGCTCTCCAACTACACCTTCCGGAGATTGATCAGAGTCTACTCCGATTGCCCAAATGTATTTCGAAGGATCTTTTTCTTTTAATTCACGAGCCTCGGTAAATAAACCAGCACCTGTTCCTCCAGAAGCATGGAATACTACATCAGCGCCTGAAGAATACATTTTATTAGCAATTGTTTTACCGATTTCTGGTTTCGTGAAAGCACCAGCATATTGTACATCTACTTTTGCTTTTGGATTGGCAGCCTTAACACCATCAACAAATCCAGCTTCAAAATGCCAAATAATTTCATTTTCCATCCCGCCGATAAAGCCGATTTTATTAGATTTTGTTGCTTTACCTGCAGCAAGACCAGCTAAGAAAGCACCTTCTTGTTCTTTAAAAGTGATACTTGCAACGTTCGGTTGTTTAACTACGGAATCTACAATCGCAAAATGAGCATCTTTTTGC
>NZ_JBQRKO010000071.1:0-542 GCF_052318935.1 Niallia sp. 01092
ACAACAAGATGCTCATTTTGCGATTGTAGATTCCGTAGTTAAACAACCGAACGTTGCAAGTATCACTTTTAAAGAACAAGAAGGTGCTTTCTTAGCTGGTCTTGTTGCAGGAAAAGCAACAAAATCTAATAAAATCGGCTTTATCGGCGGGATGGAAAATGAAATTATTTGGCATTTTGAAGCTGGATTTGTTGATGGTGTAAAGGCTGCCAATCCAAAAGCGAAAGTAGATGTACAATATGCTGGTGCTTTCACGAAACCAGAAATCGGGAAAACAATCGCTAATAAAATGTATTCTTCAGGCGCTGATGTAGTATTCCATGCTTCAGGTGGAACTGGTGCTGGTTTATTTACCGAGGCTCGTGAATTAAAAGAAAAAGATCCTTCTAAATACATTTGGGCAATCGGAGTAGACTCTGATCAATCTCCTGAAGGTGTAGTTGGAGAGCATAATGTAGTGTTAACATCTGCACTAAAAGGTGTTTCTACAGCAGTAAAAGATGTTACGACAAAAGCAAAAGATGGCAATTTCCCTGGTGGAC
>NZ_JBQRKO010000072.1:0-478 GCF_052318935.1 Niallia sp. 01092
TAAACTGGCACCTATGTCAAGGACACAATAAAAAAAGAGATTAAGCAGCTAGAAGATGATTCCTATATTGAATAGGGGTCATCTTTTTTAAATTCCACTGATAGCGGTAATTGTTATAGTAAACCATGTAATGATTTATTTTCGACTTTAATTCCTTCAAGTTTTTTGCCGATTGGTAATCGACATCATCCTTCAGGTGGCCAAAGAATGACTCCTGTGGGGCATTATCCCAACAGTTACCTCTCCGTGACATAGACTGGCCCAAACCATATTTTTTTAATAACTTCTGGTATCGTGGGCTTGTGTAGTGGCTTCCCTGATCTGAGTGGATAAAGGCATCTTTATGGAGCGTAACTTTCTTATTGTTCATCAATTTTTGGATCGTCTGGGTTGCGATGTCCAAAGTGATGCGATCAGACACATGGTAAGCTAGGATTTCATTAGTGGATGCGTCTTTTACGGTTGACAAATAAGCCAT
>NZ_JBQRKO010000073.1:0-431 GCF_052318935.1 Niallia sp. 01092
CCGATACTCTGTATCATTTCCATATCGGGAAACTTGACGAGGGACATCATGATTGCTTAAGAAAAGAGAATTCCATCCTTTTCCGTTTAACTCCGTCTGCCACTTAGATAATGTTTTTTTCATAAATGAAAGGGCTATTGGAGATGTGTCCCATTTTCCACCTAGTCCAATGCCAAATACATGTTCAAATTGAAAAACCATATTCAGCTCATTCCGATTTTCATTCGTATATAAGGCAACATCATCTGTTGTAACAGCAGGCATTTCTCCAACCGTCATAATATCGTATTTAGAAAGAACTTCCCGATTCATCTCTTGTAAATATTCATGAATACGCGGACCATTCAAGAAATACTGACCGCCTGAAGCATATTTTGCCCCTTCAGGATTTGGAGCATCTGGAAAATCGGAAACTTTTGAAAGTAAATTAA
>NZ_JBQRKO010000074.1:0-421 GCF_052318935.1 Niallia sp. 01092
TTGAATCAGCAAAAATGCTAGCAACATTTATACATATGATGCAGGGAACTCCTTATATATATCAAGGAGAAGAGCTTGGAATGACAAATGTTCATTTTGAAAGTATTGATGAGTATAAGGATATTGAATCGTTGAATATGTATAAGGAGAAAATAGCAGAAGGCGCCTCCCACGAATCCTTGATGGAATCAATTTATGTGAGAGGACGGGACAATGCAAGAACTCCTTTTCAGTGGGATGATTCCACTAATGCAGGTTTTACAACAGGAACACCATGGATAAATGTAAATCCAAACTATACAGAAATTAATGCTGAAAAAGCAATAAAAGACCCTAATTCCGTTTTTCAGTATTACAAGAAACTAATTAAGCTGCGTAAAGAACATGAAATTATCGTATATGGCGACTATGAACTTATTTT
>NZ_JBQRKO010000075.1:0-396 GCF_052318935.1 Niallia sp. 01092
TATAATGTTATAAATTGAAGCGATACCGGATTTTAGCCCGAGAAAAGATGTTACAGACCTCTTGATTACCACTTAGCTATTGACTGGGCTAGCTGGATTCGAACCAACGAGTGACGGAGTCAAAGTCCGTTGCCTTACCGCTTGGCTATAGCCCAATGAAAAGAAAATATATTATGGGGCGATTGATGGGAATCGAACCCACGAATGTCGGAGCCACAATCCGATGCGTTAACCACTTCGCCACAACCGCCATAATTTTTTTCGTGGCAGGGGTAGTAGGAATCGAACCCACACCGGAGGTTTTGGAGACCTCTGTTCTACCTTTAAACTATACCCCTTCATTAAAAAACAAAAGGTATACTTTGCTCTATCAACTGAGCCATAATTTATATTTTA
>NZ_JBQRKO010000076.1:0-390 GCF_052318935.1 Niallia sp. 01092
TAATTATTCCGCAGTAGCTCAGTGGTAGAGCATTCGGCTGTTAACCGAACGGTCGTAGGTTCGAATCCTACCTGCGGAGCCATTATGGAGAGCTGTCCGAGTGGCCGAAGGAGCACGATTGGAAATCGTGTAGGCGGGTAACCCTGTCTCAAGGGTTCAAATCCCTTGCTCTCCGCCATTTAAACACTTGCCATAAATGAAAACATCATTAAGGCCCATTGGTCAAGCGGTTAAGACACCGCCCTTTCACGGCGGTAACACGGGTTCGAATCCCGTATGGGTCACCATTTATATATAAAATCATTTAATTCGGAGGATTAGCTCAGCTGGGAGAGCATCTGCCTTACAAGCAGAGGGTCGGCGGTTCGATCCCGTCATCCTCCACCATAA
>NZ_JBQRKO010000077.1:0-369 GCF_052318935.1 Niallia sp. 01092
TACTTCGACCAATGATAAGCTTCGTATCTCTTCGTCAGCTCTCTCACTCCGCTCCTCACGTACTATCGTACGCTCCGGTGCTCGTTCGGTCGCTTCCTTGACCTACTCGCTTCTCATTGCTCTCATGTTTTCTGCTATTAGATAGATGGTATTTGACTACTATCTACTATTAATAGAGAATCTAAGATGGCGATTACTCGGTTTCTTTCTTGGTTCTTACTATTATCATAATCTAGTTTTCAAGGAACAATTACGGCTAAAAATAAACTTCACATCTCTTCGTCAGCTTCTTCGCTCTGCTCCTCACGTACCTTGTACGCTCCGGTGCTCACTCAGTCGCTTCCTTGACCTGTTCGTTTCTTTTCACCT
>NZ_JBQRKO010000078.1:0-325 GCF_052318935.1 Niallia sp. 01092
GGGTGAAAAGAAACGAACAGGTCAAGGAAGCGACTGAGTGAGCACCGGAGCGTACAAGGTACGTGAGGAGCAGAGCGAAGAAGCTGACGAAGAGATGTGAAGTTTATTTTCAGCCGTAATTGTTCCTTGAAAACTAGATTATGATATATGTAAGAACCAAGAAAGAAACCGAGTAATCGCCATCTTAGATTCTCTATTTATAGTAGATAGTAGTCAAATACCATCTACCTAATAGCAGAAAACATGAGAGCAATGAGAAGCGAGTAGGTCAAGGAAGCGACCGAACGAGCACCGGAGGAGCGTACGATAGTACGTGAGGAGCAGA
>NZ_JBQRKO010000079.1:0-321 GCF_052318935.1 Niallia sp. 01092
ATATTTATATTTTAATTAATGGGGCGAATAATGGGAATCGAACCCACGAATGTCGGAGCCACAATCCGATGCGTTAACCACTTCGCCATATCCGCCATAGTATTAATTAAGGTTTATTTATATTGTTAAAGGTGGCTCAGGACGGAATCGAACCGCCGACACAAGGATTTTCAGTCCTTTGCTCTACCAACTGAGCTACTGAGCCTTATTAATAAATTATTTTCTGTATTTATATTCTGCCTTAACCTTCAATCTGATTTTTTTCAAGATGTTTTCTCTTTGAAGTAAATTTTCGAAATCCTTTTATTTTTAAAAAATATA
>NZ_JBQRKO010000080.1:0-299 GCF_052318935.1 Niallia sp. 01092
GCAGCAGAAAAATTTTTACATAAGTATTTTACTACGTATAAATACAAAGAATTAGACACTAATGAATTTGTTAGATTCATGAAATATTATTTTAATTTAGAAAATAACTCATTATTTGAAGATTGGTTAGAAATAGGGGGGGATTAATTTTTATTACTATGGGTACGTATGGGACAAATTTAAGAAAAGGCTGTTTTCTAAAAGTTTGTTGTTTTTGAATAAAACAATAAGCATGGTTGAAGCACTGAGCAGCCTGAATACACGTAGACTCCTGCGGGAAAAGCGAGAAAGACGAGACC
>NZ_JBQRKO010000081.1:0-290 GCF_052318935.1 Niallia sp. 01092
GTTGTTTCGGCTGAAAATAAACTTCACATCTCTTGGTCAGCTCTTTCGCTCTGCTCCTCACGTACTGTCGTACGCTCCGGTGCTCGCTTAGTCGCTTCCTTGACCTGTTCGTTTCTTTTCACCCTCAAGTCTTCGATAATAGTTTGGCTTTAAAAAGCTTCACTTTATCTAAATTTGAAACTCTATAATAGAGAATCTAAGATGGCGATTACTCGGTTTCTTTCTTGGTTCTTACATTTATATAATCTAGTTTTCAAGGAACAATTATGGTTAAAGATAAACTTTAACCT
>NZ_JBQRKO010000082.1:0-289 GCF_052318935.1 Niallia sp. 01092
TTAGCATATTGAATGAGACAGGAATAAGTGGTTTGCATAGCAAACGCTTATTCCGTTTTTTTTTTGATGAAATTATTAGAATTTTTACTAAAAAATAGAACGGTTTTTCTGTTTTTTATGAAAAATTTTAAACCGAGTATAAAAATAACAAGAAATGCTCTGATAAAACATTGGAATAGGTAGAGCATCCATATACTACTAAATAAATTTTCGCAAAAGTAATAAGGCAGTTTTTGATTAAGGAGGATGTAGTGAATACTAGCTGGAGTTTATTGTTTACGTATTGAAG
>NZ_JBQRKO010000083.1:0-286 GCF_052318935.1 Niallia sp. 01092
TGTTTTGGTTTATTCCAACAGGTGGAGACAGTCGTTATTTAGGTACAACAAAAGGAGGGCGTGAAGTTGATTTTAATTACATGAAGCAGCTTGCCCAGGCAGTTGACTCTTTAGGATATCAAGGAGCTTTGCTGCCAACAGGTCGTTCTTGTGAAGATTCGTGGGTTACAGCGTCTTCGTTGTTATCTGTCACTTCAAATATGAAATTTCTTGTAGCGCTGCGCCCTGGATTGATGATGCCGTCCGTTGCAGCACGCATGGCATCAACATTTGACCGATTATCGGG
>NZ_JBQRKO010000084.1:0-284 GCF_052318935.1 Niallia sp. 01092
TTTTTCTCGTTCTTTTTCCAGTCCTCGTATCGACTAAGTGCCAGTTTTCTAGCTTCCTGAATGAGGGTAGAAGGAAGTTCAATAGGAGCTAATCTTTTATCTAATTCCGACTTTGTTACTGTAGGATGTTCTTTTTTGTATTGAATAGCTATATTACAAGCTTCCGAAAAGTTTTGTTGCATCGTTTCATACATCTTTTCTTTCACTTTTGTTGGTGAAACAAGGGCAGTTTAATCGTAATGGTTGGCATTTGTTTCACCTCCTTCTTTTGATAAGAATATTTT
>NZ_JBQRKO010000085.1:0-282 GCF_052318935.1 Niallia sp. 01092
AATACGTTGTTCTTTATTTTCTAATCGTTTCAACGCTTTCGTATTTTTCGCTTTTTGTAATTTTCTGCGAAGTTTAAAAAACTTCCTACGAATATGACCAATCTGTTTTCCATTAAAATGAATATACTGGCCTGTTTCTCTTTCTCCGGCTACCGCAATATATTTTAGTCCTCTATCAACCCCAATAGATTTTGTACCTGTAGACTTTTTCTCTAATTTAAACGAAAGTGCAAAAGAAAAATACCATTTTCCTTTCTTATTGAACAATTGTCCGTTTCCCTT
>NZ_JBQRKO010000086.1:0-273 GCF_052318935.1 Niallia sp. 01092
TTATCTACTTCCCTTAATATAAGGAATACCAACCGCTTTCGGAGCGTCGGCACGTCCGATAAATCCGGTTAATGCAATGATCGTTAGCACATATGGTGCAATTAATAAATATACTTTTGGTACATTTTCTAATAATGGGAAATCTCCGCCGACAATACTTAAACTTTGGGCAAATCCAAAGAAAAGAGCCGCTCCCATCGCACCTAAAGGATTCCATTTCCCAAAAATCAAAGCAGCAAGTGCCATAAAGCCTTGTCCACTGATGGTTGCATG
>NZ_JBQRKO010000087.1:0-271 GCF_052318935.1 Niallia sp. 01092
TGCCGGTGTAGCTCAATTGGTAGAGCAACTGACTTGTAATCAGTAGGTTGGGGGTTCAAGTCCTCTCGCCGGCACCATTTGTAAGTGAGCCATTAGCTCAGTTGGTAGAGCATCTGACTTTTAATCAGAGGGTCGGAGGTTCGAATCCTCCATGGCTCACCATTTATATAATCTTATTATGCGGGTGTGGCGGAATTGGCAGACGCACTAGACTTAGGATCTAGCGCCGCAAGGCGTGGGGGTTCGACTCCCTTCACCCGCACCATTACAA
>NZ_JBQRKO010000088.1:0-265 GCF_052318935.1 Niallia sp. 01092
TTTTCAGATTGTATTATTATATTTTAAGCTTATGAATAGTCAATCTACTGATTATAAGAAGTATAATCAAGATGGAAAATCGGTTGCTGTGGTAAATTCGAGGGAATTTATTCTATCGTGCTCTACCAATTGGGCTATACCGGTATTTTCAAAAAGCTTGTCTATTTATTATTAATATATTATGGTGGAGGATGACGGGATCGAACCGCCGACCCTCTGCTTGTAAGGCAGATGCTCTCCCAGCTGAGCTAATCCTCCATTTTTA
>NZ_JBQRKO010000089.1:0-248 GCF_052318935.1 Niallia sp. 01092
AATCAAAAAATGCTAGAAATTCCACTCTAAAGTGAGATTTCTAGCATTTTTTCATATTACATTTTATCTAGTTGGCAGAGCATGATCCGCAATTACAACACCAGCAGATGCTTTAGCTTTTTTCTTCTCACTTGTATTTCCTGACTCTAATGGCAAGTGGGGAAATAGCAACTCTGCTACTCGATAAGCTTCTTCTAAGTGCGGGTAACCAGATAAAATAAATGTATCGATGCCAATTTCTTGGTATT
>NZ_JBQRKO010000090.1:0-240 GCF_052318935.1 Niallia sp. 01092
ATAAAATGGTACCTGTAGTTAGGACACTTGAAAAAGAGTGTTTTATCTACAGGTATTTTTTTATATACTTGAATTTCAGACTATGGGGATTAGGGGACAACATGAGTAAAATAACTTTTTCAACTAAAGAGATAAAAACACTTCAAAAGAATCCAAATGTACACCGTGTCAGCGAGCGGTCTATTACCTATACTGACGATTTTAAAAATAGATTTATAGATGCATATCTAGCCGGCAAAC
>NZ_JBQRKO010000091.1:0-238 GCF_052318935.1 Niallia sp. 01092
CCTTGCGGGGTCTCAGCCTTCCCACATTTCCCGCAGGAGTCTTCGCACCCTCCGTTACAAGCAAGTTGTTTTAAAATAAGTTCTTGTTTTCGAATTTTATTACAAGGTATTATTGCTAAACAATAGTAGCGTTGATTTTTTTCATGTTATTATTCAACGTTGTTCTACCAAAATGTGCCGCTTGAGTCTATTTCTAAAAGGTGGGTGTTTTCACCAGTTCAGCGACAGCAACTAATTC
>NZ_JBQRKO010000092.1:0-235 GCF_052318935.1 Niallia sp. 01092
AGACCATCAAAAGATATAACTGCGGCTTAAAACCGCTGTAAAGGATTCAATGTCCTTCACAAGGCTCCTGACTGAGCTGTACACCTAACTGATGATTCCCTACCGTTCTTTGTTGTTGGAAACAACGTGCGGAATGGGAGGAAGTAACGGTAACACCAAAGGCACTGACGGTTTGTAACGCAGTGAAATCCCTTTGGAATCCCCTTCCTCAAAAAACGTTAAGATTTTAGGTGGG
>NZ_JBQRKO010000093.1:0-231 GCF_052318935.1 Niallia sp. 01092
AATATCGCTGTAGCTCCTTGAATTTCCATGCCAAATAGACCCGAGGATGAGGCTGTTTCATAACCGTGTCTGTGTTTAAGTTCACTATTTTTCGCTTCAATTTTATAGCGAGTTTTCGCTAATTCTTTAAACCTTTCTGTATTTTGAAATGATTCTTGGTCCTTATGTACCGTTGATTTGATGGTTACAGAATAGGATTTACTTTTCGCTCCTTCTTTATAACATCCTTCG
>NZ_JBQRKO010000094.1:0-228 GCF_052318935.1 Niallia sp. 01092
GGATTATTGGCATTTTGATTTTGACAGGAATAAGTGATTTGCTTTGCAAACACTTATTTCTTTTTTTTTGATTAGATTTAGAATTTTTGCTAAAAAATAGAATGGGAATTCTATTTTTTATAAAAATTTTATATCGGTGAAGTAATCGAAAAAAGAAATAATAGTTATTGTTTTTTTACAACTAATTATTAATTACATATGGCTGTTTATGTTTTTTTCGTATATGTA
>NZ_JBQRKO010000095.1:0-223 GCF_052318935.1 Niallia sp. 01092
GAAGTCCAGTATGTATTAGTAAAAAACAGCTCGCCTATAACAGGAATATCTTTTAAAACTGGAATATCGACTTTTTTAAAACTATATTGAATCGTACCAGTTTGTCCTTTTCCATAAATTA
Source organism: Niallia sp. 01092 (assembly GCF_052318935.1). NCBI lineage: Bacteria > Bacillati > Bacillota > Bacilli > Caryophanales > Bacillaceae > Niallia > Niallia sp. 01092. Next base: position 122 of record NZ_JBQRKO010000095.1, read on the forward strand.
ATTTCACTAAAAACAGCGCAAGACCTGCGGCTAATAAATTGATTGCCACTCCAGAAACGGTTTGATCGGCGCGAAATGTAATCGATGCAACCGCATGCAAAG
>NZ_JBQRKO010000096.1:0-219 GCF_052318935.1 Niallia sp. 01092
TGGGCATTTATTCCTGGCTTATTAAAAGCGCGCTTTCGTGTGCATGAAGTAATCGTTAGTATTATGATGAACTACATTGCACTCCATGTATCCAATTATTTAATTCGCAATGTGATGACAGAGAAAAAAGATCGTACAGAAAATATATTGGATTCTGCGAGCTTGCGATCTGATTTCTTAAGCAGTATCACCGATTATTCTCGTTTGCACTGGGGAATT
>NZ_JBQRKO010000097.1:0-216 GCF_052318935.1 Niallia sp. 01092
TGTTGTAACTGGACAAACAAAAATCGATTACTCTATTCTTATTTCTTCATATGATTTAGTTTTGAGAGAACAAAACTCTAATAAAATAATAGTCTGGTGGCGATAGCGAGAAGGTCACACCCGTTCCCATACCGAACACGGAAGTTAAGCTTCTCAGCGCCGATGGTAGTTGGGGGCTCTCCCCCTGTGAGAGTAGGACGTCGCCAGGCAAAAAAA
>NZ_JBQRKO010000098.1:0-214 GCF_052318935.1 Niallia sp. 01092
CTATTTAGCGATTATTGTCGCAGTTATCGCTTGGTTTGTTATGTATAAAACACCGTTTGGACTTCGGCTGCGTTCCGTTGGAGAACACCCCATGGCCGCAGATACGATGGGGATTAATGTCACTAAAATGCGTTATATCGGTGTGATTATTTCAGGAGCACTTGGCGGAATTGGCGGCGGCGTGTTTGCCCAGTCGATTACGAATGACTTTACC
>NZ_JBQRKO010000099.1:0-214 GCF_052318935.1 Niallia sp. 01092
GTATTTAGCGATTATTGTCGCAGTTATCGCTTGGTTTGTTATGTATAAAACACCGTTTGGACTTCGGCTGCGTTCCGTTGGAGAACATCCAATGGCAGCCGATACGATGGGGATTAATGTGACAAAAATGCGTTATATCGGTGTGATTATTTCAGGAGCACTTGGCGGAATTGGCGGCGGCGTGTTTGCCCAGTCGATTACGAATGATTTTACT
>NZ_JBQRKO010000100.1:0-211 GCF_052318935.1 Niallia sp. 01092
CGGAAAGGACAAACTTTACATTTCTCAATATCAAAAAGATATTTGATTCTAGGGTTTTTATCTTGCCCCTTTCTTTCATCTATTTTCTTTTGAATGGCCATGTGTCCTGCCTTACAAACATACATCCCTGCATCTTTATTAAATTCAAATTCTTCTTCTTTTGTCCGTCTCCCATTTGTAATAAGTGGATGTAATTTAGAAATAAGTTCTA
>NZ_JBQRKO010000101.1:0-208 GCF_052318935.1 Niallia sp. 01092
TTGGGCTTTCTTTGACTTAGAAACAAAACTTATATACAAAGCACAATTAGCCGAGCTGGAAGTGCAAAAAGTAGACCCGTATAAAACGAGTCAAGAATGCTCCAAATGTGGACATAAACAAAAAAAGAACCGTCGAGGCTCTTTGTATACATGCTCATGTGGACATAAACAAAATGCAGATGTCAATGCAAGTTTTGTTATATCTACA
>NZ_JBQRKO010000102.1:0-206 GCF_052318935.1 Niallia sp. 01092
TTAGGAAGGAGTGACAGGTAATTATTTTTCTTTAGCTTAAAGTAGTATCTCCAATCTTAGAATAGCAGTCAAGGAAAGCACTTGACAGCCATTCTAAGATTGGAGGTTAGGTTAGTAAGCTAAAGAAAGGAGATAATTTAGCCATAAAGGCTAGTAGGACAACAAAGTCAAGAAGCTCAAAATTGCTTCTCTTCTTAAAGTTGCCC